>JAEWCI010000559.1 GCA_023390705.1 Pseudomonadota bacterium | reverse complement strand
CCCATGGCCGGTCAACGGGTTGCGCCGCCTCCGCCAGGGCCCGGCGGGACAAGTGGCGGTGGCCCTGCCGCCCAATTCCCCTGCGTATTGGTGCACGACGCCGCCCAGGCCGCCGCCGCCCTGGCTGCCGCGGGGCCTTGCGGCGTGACGCTGCTTTCCGCCCCCGCCGCCGCCGGCAGCCTGGGTGCCCCATGGTTCCTGGCGCTGGTCGCCGCCGCCGCGGCATCACATCCGGGCGTGCCGTACCGCGCGGCCCTGGATTGCGGCGACCAGCCGGGCCATGCCCTCGCGGCGCTGCGCGCCGGGCTGCGCCTGCTGGTGCTGGACCCGTTGGTGCCGGCTTTCCCGGCCATAGCCGCGGCCGGCACGGAGCAGGGCGCGGCATTGTGGTCCGGCCGCCCACCGGCACTGGATCTCGGCCTGCTGCGGCTCGACCGCCCCGCCGGGCAGCGGCGGCTCACGGAGTGGTTGCAGGCCGGCCCCGATGACAGGAACGGGCACCTCGGCTAAACCCGGCAACGGATTCCGGCAGGGCGCGCCTTCGCGCAACTGCCGCGCACGGCTTCACGGAAGGACACGCCATGCAGCTCACGCCGAAGGTGAAAGAGATCCTCTCCTGGTATGAGAGCGACAATCCCGGCACCAAGGCGAACCTCGCCCGCATCCTGATGGAAGGGAGGCTGGGCGGCACCGGCAAGCTGGTGATCCTGCCGGTGGACCAGGGCTTCGAGCACGGCCCGGCGCGCAGCTTCCAGCCCAACCCGGCGGGCTATGACCCGCGCTACATGTTCGAACTGGCGCTGGAAGCCGGCTGCAACGCCTATGCCGCGCCGCTCGGCATGATCGAGGCCGGGGCGGCCAGCTATGCCGGCGCCATCCCGACCATCCTGAAGGTCAACAGCGCCAATTCGCTGGCCACCTCCAAGGACCAGGCCGTGACCGGCAGCGTCTCCGACGCGCTCAGGCTCGGCTGCTCGGCCATCGGCTTCACCATCTACCCGGGCTCGGACGACCAGTTCGGCATGATCGAGGAGCTGCGCGAGCTGGCCGAGGAAGCCAAGGCCGCCGGCCTCGCCGTGGTGGTCTGGAGCTACCCGCGCGGCGGCAAGCTGGACAAGGTGGGCGAGACGGCGTTCGACATCTGCGCCTATGCCGCGCACATGGCCGCGCTGCTCGGCGCCCACATCATCAAGGTGAAGCCGCCGACCGACGCGATCTGGCTGCCGGAAGCGAAGAAGGCGTACGAGAATATCGACGCCTCCTCCATGGCGGCGCGCATCCGCCATGTGGTGCAGTGCTGCTTCGGCGGCCGGCGCCTGGTGGTGTTCTCGGGCGGCGAGGCCAAGGGCGAGGACGCCATCCTGAACGAGATCCGCGGCATCGCCGAGGGCGGCGGCTCGGGCTCGATCATGGGCCGCAACGCCTTCCAGCGCCCGAAGGCCGAGGCGGTGGCGCTGCTGGGCAAGATCATCGACATCTACAAGCAGGTCGCTTGATGGCACCTGCCCCGCAAGGGAGTGCCGGCGGCAGCGCGGAAACCCCGCGCTGCCGTTTGTATTTGATCACCCCGCCGCGCATCGACTTGCCGCGCTTCGCCGACGACCTGGCGCAGGCCCTGGACGCCGGCGACGTGGCGGCGCTGCAGATCCGCCTGAAGGATGCGCCGGAGGAGGAGTTGCGGCGGGCGACGGAGAAGCTGCTGCCCGTGGCGCAGTCCCGCGGCGTGGCGGTGCTGATGAACGACCGCGCCGACCTGGCGGTGGAGCTGGGCTGCGACGGCGCGCATCTCGGCCAGGATGACAGCGACCATGCGGCCGCCCGCAAGCTGCTCGGCGACCGCACGCTGGGCATCACCTGCCATGCCAGCCGCCACCTGGCCATGGAGGCGGGCGAGCTGGGCGCCGACTACGTCGCCTTCGGCGCCTTCTTCCCGACCACCACCAAAGAGGCGAAGCACCGCGCCGAGCCCGAGATCCTGGAATGGTGGAGCAGCATGTTCGAACTGCCCTGCTGCGCCATCGGCGGCATCACCGCGGCGAATTGCGCGCCGCTGGTGCGGGCGGGGGCTGATTTCCTCTGCGTCATCGGCGCGGTCTGGGGCCACCCGGAAGGGCCGGCCGCCGGGGTGCGGGCAATGAACGCCGCGATCGCCGGGGCGGGGAACCAGGCCCGGGAGTAGCGGGCAGCGGGAGGGCCGCGATGGACGAGATCACTTTCCACCGCCTGCTGCACCGGCCCGGCACTTTGCTTGATGTCGGAGCGCATGAAGGGCTGCTGACCCTGCCCCTCGCCGCCTTGCCCGGCAGCCGCATGCTCGCCTTCGAACCGCTGCCGAGCGCCTTCGCCCGGCTGCAGGCGGCCTGCGCCCGCCTGGGCAACGTGACACTGCGCCAGGAGGCGCTGGGCGACCATCGCGGCGAGGCGACGCTCTCCGTCCCCGTGCTGGACGGCGTGGCGCAGGAGCAATGGGCCAGCACCGCCAAGGGCTATGCCGGCTTCGGGCCGCGCGTCCGCGAACAGCGCATCACCGTGCCGCTGCGCCGGCTGGACGAATTCGGCCTGCGCGACCTGACGGCGGTGAAGCTGGACGCCGAGGGGGCGGAATACGAAGTGCTGCGTGGCGGGCGGGAAACCCTGCTGCGCTGTCGCCCGGTGATCTCGGTGGAGCTGGAGGAACGGCACCGCGCGGGCTGCACCTGGTCCGTACCCGCCTATCTCGACGCGCTGGGCTACGAGACCTGGTTCGAATTGCACGGCGATTGGCACCCGGTCAGCCTGCTCGACCGCGCGACCATGCAGCGCGCCAGCCCGGACCCTTCGGTTTTCGCGGCCAGCGACCCCTATGTCTTCATCTTCTACTGCCTGCCGCAGGAACAGGCGGCGGCGATGCTGGCGAAGCTGCGGGGATAGGGGCCCCTTACCGCCGCGCATCGGCGCCGCGGGAAGCAGTCCATGGTCCGTGCGCCGCGCGCACGGGAACATGCTGCACCCTCCGGGGATTTTTCCTTCGCGCGGCAGTGCCGCACGTTC
>JAEWCI010000448.1 GCA_023390705.1 Pseudomonadota bacterium | reverse complement strand
CCCCCCCCCCCCCCCCCCCCCCCGGGCGCGGCCCGGCCGCGCCCCCCCCCCCCCCCCGGCCGCATCACCCCCGCCCCCGGCGTGCTCGCCTGCCATGGCACGCCGGACAGCGACACGGTGAACCTGCTGGAGGAGCCGCGCGAGGGACATCTGGTGCCGGCCCCCTGGAGGACGGTGCGGGAAAGGCTGGGCGCGGAGGGGCTGGCGGCGCGCGTGGTGCTGTGCGGCCACAGCCACCAGCCCGGGGTGATGCAGATGCCGGAAGGCGGGCCGCTGGTGGTGAACCCGGGCAGCCTGGGCCTGCCGGCCTTCCGCGTGGGGCGCGCGCCCAATGTCCACAAGTCCGAGGCGCGGGCGCCCCATGCCCGCTACGCCGTGCTGCATCTGCCGGCGGATGCCGGGCCGCGCGCCGAGCTGATCGCCCTGCCCTATGACTGGGAATCGGCGGCCCGCCGGGCGGAGGCGCAGAACGCCCCGGCCTGGGCCTATGCGCTGCGCACCGGCTATATCGCGGACCACGGATAGGCGGCGATCCTCCGGGCGGAATCGCCGAGCACGTGAATCGTCGCCCGAAGCCCGCCGCGGGACTCCCGCCGCGCCGCTCAGGGGCCATATCCGCCAAGGGTGCCGAAGCGACGGGCGAACCTCCTTCGTCATGGCCAGGCTTGACCCGGCCATCTCCATGAGGTGCGTCGCCGGAATACGCGGATGAGCTTCGCGCATGGCCATCGGGGAAGGCACAGCGGCCCGTCCGGGCCGGCAATATGGGGGACTGGATGCGGCGGGTAGCGGTGGTGCTGTTCAACCTGGGGGGGCCGGATGCGCCGGAAAGCGTGCGCCCCTTCCTGGAGAACCTGTTCCTGGACCCGGCCATCCTGCGGGTGCCGGGTTTCATCCGTCCCTGGCTCGGCCGCTTCATCGCCCGGCGCCGCACCCCGGCGGCGCAGGCCAATTATGCCATCCTCGGCGGCAGATCGCCCCTGCTGGAACTGACGGAAGCGCAGGCGGCAGCCCTGCAGGCGGCGCTGAACGCCGGCACGAGGGAAGCCGAGTACCGCTGCTTCGTCGCCATGCGCTACTGGCACCCCTTCGCGGAGGAGGCGGCCCGCGCGGTGCGCGACTGGGGCGCGGAGGAAGCGGTGCTGCTGCCGCTCTACCCGCAATACTCCACCACCACCACCGGCTCCTCGGTGGCGGACTGGCAGCGCGCCTGCGCGGGCGCCGGCCTTTCGCTGCCAAGCACCACCCTGTGCTGCTGGCATTCCGATGCCGGCTTCGTCGCCGCCACCGCCCGGCTGCTGCGGCAATCCCATGCGGAGGCATGCGCCGCGTTGCCGGAGGGGGTGACGCTGCGCGTGCTGTTCTCCGCCCATGGCCTGCCGGAAAGCATCGTGAAGCGCGGCGACCCTTATCAGTGGCAGGTGGAGCGCACGGTGGCGGCGGTGGTGGAAAGCCTTGCCATCCCCGGCCTCGACCACGCCATCTGCTACCAGTCCCGCGTCACGCCGCAGAAATGGATCGGCCCGAGCACCGAGGCGGAGCTGGAGCGCGCCGCGCATGACAGGGTGGCGGTGCTGGTCTGCCCCATCGCCTTCGTCTCCGAGCATTCCGAAACCCTGGTGGAGCTGGACGTGGAATACCGGGATGAGGCGAAGAAGCTCGGCATCCCCGGCTATTTCCGGGTGCCGGCGCAGAACAGCGATGCCGGCTTCATCGCGGCGCTGCGCGACCTGGTGCTGAAGGCGCGCGGCAGCGGGCGGGCGCTGTGCAGCTTCGCCGGCGCCCGGCAATGCCCGAAGCCGCTGCGCGACTGCCCGCACGCGAAGGCCGCCTGATGCGCCCCGCCGCGGTGCTGTTCGATTGCGACGGCGTGCTGGCCGACAGCGAGGGCCTGGTCAACGCCGTGGTGGCGGAGGACCTCACCGCCCGCGGCTGGCGGCTGAGCGCGGCGGAGTGCCAGGAGATCTTCCTCGGCATGTCGGCGCCCGCCATGCTGCCGGTGATCGAGGCGCGGGTCGGCCGGCTGCCGCCGGACTGGCTCGTGGAGATCTCCGACCGCATCACCCGCGCCATGATGGGGGAATTGCAGCCCATCCCCGGCGCTGTCGCGGCGGTCCGGGCCGTGGCGGCGGCCGGCATCCCGGTGGCTGTGGCCTCCAACGCCGCAAGAGCGGAATTGCTGGCCAAGCTGCGGCGAATCGGCCTGTTCGAGCATTTCACCCCGCGCATCTTCAGCTTCGAGGACGTGCCCCGGCCGAAGCCGGCGCCCGACATCTACCGCGCCGCCGCCATCGCCTGCGGCGCCGACCCGGCCGATTGCGTGGTGGTGGAGGACAGCCTGCTCGGCGCCCGCGCCGGCATCGCCGCCGGCTGCCGGGTGCTGGGCCTGCTGCACGCGACCGATCCTTCGGTCTTCCGTGCCATCGGCGCCGAGCCGCTGGCGCATCTGGACCAGCTTCCGGCGCTTCTGGGCCTGGCTGGCCCGGGCCGTTAGACTGCCCAAGGCTTCACACGGAAACCGTCATGCCTCACCTCCTCCGTCTGCTCCTCCCGCTCCTGCTGCTGGCCTGGCCCGCCCTGGCGCAGATGCCGCCGGCGCCGCCCGAGGAGCAGCGGCTGGTGCCGGGGCAGCGCGACGGCTACCTGGTGGACGCGCGGAAGGGCTGCTGGGTCTGGACCGGCGGGATGCGCGCCGGCACCACCGACCTCGATGTGCGCTGGAGCGGCGCCTGCCCCGAAGGCCCGGCCGAGGGCCGGGGCCGCGCCATCACGAGCTGGCGGGAGGACGGCCGGCTGCGGGAGATGATCTTCGAGGGCCAATTGCGGAACGGCAAGGCGGAAGGCCACGGGACGCTCGCGCATATGGAGGATGGCGAGGCGGTGGTGCTGGAATCCGGCGAATACCAGGAGGACTACCTGGTCTCCGGCCGGATCGAGATACCGGCGCCCGGCCTGGTCTATGAAGGCGGGGTGCAGCGCGGCCAGCCGCATGGCCAGGGCCGGCTGACAGTGCAGGGCCGCAGCTTCGAGGGCGACTGGCAGAATGGCTGCCTCGCCTTGAAGGGCGGCAATTGGGTGGCCTTCACCCGCCCGGCGGAAAGCTGCCGGACCAGGGAAAGCTGATGACGCTGGAGGTTCTCGGCCCCTGGTATCTCTGGACCAAGTCGGCGCATCTGCTTTCGGTCTTCGCCTGGATGGCGGGGCTGTTCTACCTGCCGCGGCTCTTCGTCTATCACAGCCAGGTGCCGACCGGGGATACGCGGTCCGAGCTGTTCAAGGTGATGGAGCGCCGCCTGCTGCGCGGCATCATGAACCCGGCCATGGTCGCCGCCTGGATCTTCGGCCTGACCCTGGTGCTGACCCCGGGGGTGGTGGACTGGCGGGCGGGCTGGTGGCACGGCAAGCTGTTCGGCCTGGTGGGCATGACCATCTTCCACCACCACCTCGGCTATGCCCGGAAGGATCTGCTGGCGGATGAAAGGCGGCACTCGGAACGCTACTGGCGCGTGATGAACGAGGTGCCGACCCTGCTGCTGATCCTGATTGTCACGATGGTGATCGTGAAGCCTTTCTGAATCAATGCCCGCAGGGGATTGAATTCTGCCGTCCGCCCGGCCACCTGCCGGGTTGACGGGGGGTGGTGCGGCCCCTTAGTTTCCAAACCGCCCTCCGTTGGTGGCGACGCGCTTGCCGCGCGCCCGCTGCCGCCCTCCCTCCTTTTCCTCGGGACATCGCCCTGCCCGGCTCGGATTCCTTCGCGGGTCCGGTTCGGGACCTGGGCGAAGCAGCCGGGTTATCGGCGCATTCCCCCGGCGCCGCCGGCCTTCTGGGAAGAGTCCCGCTTCCTTCGCATCCGGACGCCAGGCGCCATGCATCTTTCCGAACTCAAGGCCAAGAGCCCCGCGGACCTCCTCTCCTTCGCCGAGGAACTGCAGATCGAGAACGCATCCACCCTGCGCAAGCAGGACATGATGTTCGCGATCCTCAAGCAACTGGCGGAAAACGACCAGGCCATCTACGGCGAAGGCACGCTGGAGATCCTCTCCGACGGCTTCGGCTTCCTGCGCAGCCCGCAGGCCAATTTCCTGCCTGGGCCGGACGACATCTACGTCTCCCCCGCCCAGGTGCGGCGCTTCGGCCTGCGCACCGGGGACACGGTGGAAGGCCAGATCCGCGCGCCGAAGGACGGCGAACGCTATTTCGCCCTGCTGAAGGTGAACGCGGTGAATTTCGAGCCGCCGGAGAGCCTGCGGCACCGCATCAATTTCGACAACCTGACCCCGCTCTATCCGAACCGCCGCCTGAAGATGGAAAACCCGGACATCGAGTCCGTGGCGAAGGGGCCGACCAAGGACTACACGCACCGCGTCATCGACCTGATCGCGCCGATAGGCATGGGCCAGCGCGCGCTGATCGTGGCGCCGCCGCGCACCGGCAAGACGGTGATGCTGCAGAACATCGCCAAGTCCATCAGCGCCAACCACCCCGATGTCTTCCTGATGGTGCTGCTGATCGACGAGCGGCCCGAGGAAGTGACCGACATGGCCCGCACCGTGCGCGGCGAGGTGGTGGCCTCCACCTTCGACGAGCCGGCCACGCGCCATGTGCAGGTGACGGAGATGGTGCTGGAGAAGGCGAAGCGCCTGGTGGAGCACAAGCGGGACGTGGTAATCCTGCTCGACAGCATCACCCGCCTCGGCCGCGCCTACAACAGCGTGGTGCCTTCCAGCGGCAAGGTGCTGACCGGCGGCGTGGACGCCAATGCGCTGCAGCGCCCGAAGCGCTTCTTCGGCGCGGCCCGCAACATCGAGGAAGGCGGTTCGCTGACCATCATCGCCACTGCGCTGATCGACACCGGCAGCCGCATGGACGAGGTGATCTTCGAGGAGTTCAAGGGCACCGGCAACTCCGAGATCATCCTGGACCGCAAGCTGTCGGACAAGCGCACCTTCCCGGCCATCGACATCACCAAGAGCGGCACCCGCAAGGAGGAGCTGCTGGTGGAGCGCAATACCCTGACCAAGATGTGGGTCCTGCGCCGCATCCTGAACCCGATGGGTACCCAGGACGCCATGGAATTCCTGCTGGACAAGCTGAAATACAGCAAGACCAACCAGGACTTCTTCGACGCCATGAACACCTGAGGCAGGCCGGGCACCGCGAGTCCCTTTACAGCCCGGGCGGGCTCTGCCGGCGTGGAATCCACGCCGGTATGGCCCACCGCCACAGTCCTGCCATGAAGATGTACAGGACGTTGCGCCCCGAGCATTTCGTCGCGAGCCACCTCCTCGCCGCTCGATTCGCGGAATGTTTGCGTTAAGGCATGGCATCGGTACCCGGGAGGCGGCTATTCTCCCGTGCGTGGTGCCGTGGGGAGGCTCTTCCACCTTTCCGCGAGAGCCCGATCTTATCGGGACCGGCCGACTACCTGCCGAGCCCGCCATCGACAGAGGAATCGCAGCTTCATGCGCAAGACCGCTTTCGCTCTGCTCGCCGGGGTCGCCCTGTTGGGCGCCGGCTGCAACAACCCCTATGACCCGGGCCAGCGCGCCCTGGGTGGCGCCGGCATCGGCGCGCTGGGCGGCGC
>JAEWCI010000424.1 GCA_023390705.1 Pseudomonadota bacterium | reverse complement strand
GGTTGCGGATGGGCGTGAATCCACCCTTTGGACAATGACCTGCAGCGGTCTGCGCGTTCAGGATGACGCGCAGGACGCTGCAGCCCGGCGCGCCGCCTTGCGCCTGCCGGCCCGAAGGCTCAGGGGTCCTGCGGCTTCTCCCCCGGCACCACCGCCTCCTCGCCCAGTGTCTCCCGCACGTAGAGCTTGCTGACGAGGACGAAGCCGACGACGGTGAGCGGCGCGGCCAGCAGCACGCCGCCGAGGCCCAGCACCGCCCCGGCGGCGACCACGGCGAACAGCAGCAGCGCCGGCGGCACCTGCACCATCTTCTCGCCAAGCACCGGCATCAGCATGTTCGACTCGATCTGCTGCACCAGCGTGTAGAGCGCCAGGGTCCACAGCACCGTCTCGGTGCCCTGGCCGAGTGCCAGCAGCAGGCCCGGGACGGCCGCCGCCACCGGGCCGATCAGCGGCACGAATTCCGCCAGCGCCGCCACCAGGCCGAGGGCGAGTGGCGCCGGCAGGCCGATTGCCCAGGCGCCCAGGCCGACCAGCAGGCCCACCATCACCATGCCGATGAGCTGCGCCCGCAGCCACAGCCGCAGCGCCCGGCCGCTGGCCACCAGGGCGGCGCCGACGCGCTGCTGCTGGCTGATCGGCAACAGCTTCACCAGGCCACGGCGATAGATACCGGGATCGGCCGCCAGATAGCAGCCGCCGACAACCGCCAGCACCAGGGCGGACAATGCGCTGAGCAGCATCGCCCCGGTCGAGGCCGCCTGGCGGGCCAGGTCGCTTGCGAGGGAAGCCGCCTGCTGCGCCGCCCCCCGGACTTCGGCCGGCGGGGCGCCGCCCTCGCCCAGCACCGGCACTTCCACGCCGAAGCGGCGCTCGAAGGCATCCACGGCTTCCGGCAGCCGGGCGCCGAGGATGCCGATCTGGCTCTGGATCTCGCTGCCGACCAGCAACAGCACCAGCAGGACCACCGCCGCGATCAGCCCGCCGGCCAGCAGCAGCGCCCAACCGCGGGAAAGGCCGAGGTAGCGGCGCAGCGGCCGCGCCGCCGTCACCAGCAGCACCGCCACCAGCACCGCGGCAAAGACCAGCAGCAGCGCATCCCGCGCCGTCCACAACAGCAGGGCCAGGGCCAGCACCGCCAGGGTGATCAGCACGCGGCGCAGGAACACCACTTCCGAACGCCAGCCGGCGCCGGTGCCCACTGCCCTACCGTCATCCATCGCCATGCCGCCTTCCGCTGCCCTGGCCGCCTGCGCCACGCAGCGCCCGGCCAGGGGTTAGACGCCGCTGCCGCCTTGATGGTTGCAGCCATGCGCCGGTCGCCCCGGGGCTTGACGGCGGCAGGCCCGGCGGCCCCGATGGCTTCGGCCTCGTGTGCCCGCCGCGTCGCGGGCGCCGCAGCCGAGGAGGAAACGCATGAACGAACCCCGCCCCTCCCTGCGCAACCTGCTGGCCGGCCCGCGCCCGGTCTTCGCGCCGCTGGTGCTGAACACGCTGATGGCGCGGCTGGCGGAGCGCGCCGGCTTCCCCGCGCTCTATCTGGGCGGCGGCGCCATGGGCTACCTGACGACCTTCACCGAGGCCAACCTCTCGCTCACCGAGATGGCGCAGGCAGGGCTGGAGATCGTGTCCGGCACCAGGCTGCCGCTGATCCTGGACGGCGCCTGCGGCTGGGGCGACCCGATGCACCAGCACCGCACCATCGCGCTGGCCGAGGCCGCGGGCTTCCAGGCCATCGAGATCGAGGACCAGATCCTGCCGAAGCGCGCCCATCACCATATCGGGCTGGAGCACATCATCCCGGCCGAGGCGATGGCGGCGAAGGTGGCGGAAGCCGTGGCGGTGCGCCGCAGCCGTGACTTCCTCATCATCGCCCGCACCAATGCCGTGCGCACCGACAATTTCGAGGAGGCGTTGCGCCGCGCGGAGCTGTATCTGCGTGCCGGCGCCGACCTGCTCTTCGTGCTGACGCGCGAACCGGAGCACCTGCGGCGGCTGCACGAGAAACTGGGCGCCGCCCTGATGTACATGACCCCGGGCGGCGGGCTGCGCGCGGCCGGGCTGAGGATGGACGAACTGGCCGGCTTCGGCGTGAAGCTGGTGGTGGACCCCTCCACCCCGCTGCTCGCCATGCACCGCGCGTTGCGGGACAGCTATGCCGCGCTGATGGCGGGCGCCACCGACCCGCTGGTGGGCGGGAGCATCAAGGCCGAGCACGACCAGATCCATGAGACGATCGGGCTGGAGACCCTGCTCTCGGTGGAACGCCGGACAGTGGAGCGCTGACAGAAAGGCGGCGGGCGCCTCAGCCGCCCACCCACTTTGCCACCAGATAGGCGACGGTGGCCGCGAGGCCGCCGATCGCCAGGGTCTGCACCGCCCCCTTCAGCGGCGGCAGGCCGGTGGCCTTGGCCTTCAGCCAGCCGAAGCCGAACAGCGCCAGGCCGGTGAGGCCGGAGGACAGCACCAGCGCCGGCTCTGTTTCGGCCAGCAGGATGTAGGGCGCCAGCGGGATCATGCCGCCCACGACATAGGCGCCGCCGATGGTCGCGGCGCTGCGCGCGGCGCGGCCCTGCTCCGGCTCGGCCAGGTCCAATTCGAAGCGCATCATGAAATCCACCCAGCGCTTGCGGTCGGCACAGATGGCGGCGGTGGCCTGCTGCAGCGCTTCACCATGCAGGCCGAAGCGGTGCAGCACCGCCATCACCTCCCAGCGCTCGCGTTCCGCCCATTCATGGGTTTCCGCCTCCTCGCGACGGCGTTCGGAGACATAGTGCTCGGCATCGGTGCGGGCGGCGAGGTAGCCGCCCAGCCCCATGGCGACACAGCCGGCGGCAATTTCCGCGAGGCCCGCGGTGACGATCAGCGGATTGGCGGCGACCGCGCCGGAAAGCCCGGCGGCCAGGGCGAAGGGAACGGTCAGCCCGTCCGCCATGCCGATCACCAGATCCCGCACCGTTTCCGAGGCGGTGAAGTGCCGCTCGCCTTCCGGCGGGCCGGGCGGCGGTGGCGGCAGGCCCTCGCGCAGGGCGGAAGTGGCAAGCGTGTCCATCGGCGCGCCTTATAGCGCGCCGCACCATGCGCTGCCACGCCTTCCCACGGGCCGACAAGGTGACATGCGACGCATTCGCATCGCACGCAGCGGCTGCATCGGGCGTGGTTGCCCGCCATCCTCCGCAAGTCGCGGCGTTGGCGCCCGTGCTATCCCTTCGGCGTCAGCGCGGCGATCTCCGCCTCGCCATAGCCCAGCTCGGCGAGGATTTCCGCGTTGTGCTCGCCGAGGCGCGGCGTCGGGCGTTCCGGCCGGGGCTGGGTGACGGACCAGGTGCTGGGCACCTTCATCCCGATCATCCTGCCCTCGCTCGGATGCTCGAATTCCTGGAAGAACTCCACCGCCTTGATGTGCGGGTCCTCGAAGATGGTGGTCAGGTCGTTCACCGGCATGGCCGGCACATCGGCCCGCTGGAACAGTTCCAGCCATTCGGCGGTGGTGCGCGTCAGCAGCGTCTCCGCCAGTTCGGCATAGATTTCGTCGATGTGCCGGGTGCGGGTATTGATGTCGGCATAGCGCGGGTCGTCCGCCTTCTCCGGCGTGCCGAGCGCGGCGAAGAAGCTGCGCCAGTGCTTGTCGTTGTAGACCATGGCGCAGATATAGCCGTCCTTCGTGCGGTACGGCCGGCGGTGCGGCGAGAGATGGCGCGGATAGCCGCCGGGGCCGAGCGGCGGACGGAAGGTCAGCCCGCCGAGATGGTCGCCCAGGGTGAAGGCGGTCATCGTCTCGAACATCGGCAACTCGATCATCTGGCCTTCGCCGGTGCGGATGCGGTGCAGCAGCGCGCCAGTGACGGCGAGCGCCGCGGCGAGGCCCGAGACGCGGTCCATCAGCGCGGTCGGCACGTAGCGCGGCTCGCCGCCCTGCATGGCGAACAGCGCGGCCAGGCCGACGCCGCCCTGCATCAGGTCGTCATAGGCCGGCTGCGCCGCATAGGGGCCGTCCTGGCCGAAGCCGACCAGCGCGGCATAGACGATGTCGGGCTTCACCGCCGCCACTTCCTCATAGGACAGGCCGAGCCGCGCCATGGCCTTGGGACGGACATTGGTGACCAGCGCATCGGCGGTGCGCAGCAGGCGCAGCAGCGCCTCCCTCCCCTGCGGCGTCTTCAGGTCCAGGACCAGGCTGCGCTTGCTGCGGTTGGTGTTGATGAAGATGCCGCCCATGCCGGGGTTGCGATAGGGGCCGATATGACGCGCCACATCGCCTTCGGGCGGCTCCACCTTGATGACGTCGGCGCCCATGTCGCCAAGCTGCACCGTGCAATAGGGGCCCATCAGCACCGAGGTGAGGTCGATCACACGCAGGCCGTGCAGGGGCCCGTGCGGGCGCGGCGCGGCAGCGGGCGGGGTATGCGGCATGGGTTCCTCCGGCCGGGCCTCGAACGGACCCGGGATGTCGCCCTCTCTACGGCATCGGCGCCGGCTTGTTGATGGGCCAGCCGTCATCCTTCCGCCCGATCCACGGCAGCGGACCAGTCCGGCACCGCAGCGGCCACTGACGGAATCCTGCGCCGACCCGGACGGCCGCGGAGGCGCCGGCCCCCTGCCCGGGCACAAATGCCTGAGCGCCAGCGCGATTGAACCTCTCGCCTCGGGGATTGTTCTAGTCTGGCTGGACCGCCGGGTATGTGGAGGAGGGATGCGGGTTCTGCTGATCGACGACGACGAGGCGGTGCGCACCATGCTCGCAGATACCCTGGCGGAGGAGGGGATCGAGGTGGACGGCCTGGCCAATGCCGAGGACGCCCTGATCCTGCTCGCTGCCGGCCAGGTGCCGGATGTGCTGGTCGCCGACGTCAACCTGGGCGGCGGGCTGACCGGCTTCGACCTGGCCGACATCGCCCGCAGCCGGCACCCGGACCTGGAGGTCATCCTCATCAGCGGCTCCGCGCCGCTTCCCGCCGGGCATGCCCTGCAGCGGCATGAGCGGTTCCTGGCGAAGCCCTTCGCCCCGGACGACCTGGCCCGGGAGATCCGCGCCGCCGCGGCGGAAGCCCTGTAGGCCAGGATCGCCGAAGGCGAATTGCCCGGGGCGTGAATCGCCGTTTCGGGCGCGGCCGGCGCCGTTTGCCGCCGCCGGGCGATGCGGGCAGTCTGGCGGGAACGCCAGGAGAGTCCCGCCATGCCCGAGCCGATCCAGATCAGCCTGATGTCCACCCTGGGCGTGCAGGGCGTGCTTCAGGAGGTCCTGCCGGGGATCAAGGCGGCGCTCGGCTGCCGCGTGGTGCCGCGATTCGGCCCGACCAATGCGCAGCTCGCCCGGATCCGGCAGGGCGAGACCGCCGACCTGGCGATCCTGACCAATGCCGGCATCGAGGAGATGACCGCGGCCGGGGTGCTGCGCCCGGGCAGCCGGGTGGACATCGCGCGGTCCTTCGTGGGCCTCGCGATCCGGCCGGGCGCCCCGCGGCCCGATATCGGCAGCGTCGAGGCGTTCAAGCGCACGCTGCTTGAGGCGAAATCAATCTGCTATTCCGGCGCCGGGGCCAGCGGCGTCTATTTCGCCGGGCTGATCGAAAGGCTGGGCATCGCCGAGGCGGTGAACGCGAAGGCCACCATCATCCCCCAGGGCTTCACCGCCGCGGTTCTGGCGCGCGGCGAGGTGGAACTGGCGGTGCAGCAGGTGAGTGAGTTGATGGCGGTGCCGGGCGTGGAGATCCTCGGGCGGCTGCCGGCGGAAATCCAGAACAGCGCCATCTTCGCCGGCGCGGTCTTCGCCGCCTCGTCCCAGCCCGAGTCAGCCGGCGCGTTGCTGCGGCGCCTGGCCGCGGCGGCAACGCCCGAATTGCTGCGGGCCAAGGGGCTGGAACCGGCCTGAACCCGGCCGGCACCCCTGCCCTGGCGCCCCGGGGAGCGCCGGTTATAGTGGCCGCAACAGGTGAAAGCGGAAAGCAGTGAGCGGACAGGAAACAGCCCTGCGCGGCAATGTCGCCCGTGCCACCGAAACCGAAGCCCCGCCGGACAGCGGCACCACCTTCGCGGTGATCCTTTCGCTCAGCTTCTGCCATCTGCTGAATGACATGATGCAGTCGCTGGTGCCGGCGCTCTATCCCATCCTGAAGGTTTCCTACGGGCTGGACTTCGCGCAGGTCGGGCTGATCACCCTGGCCTTCCAGTGTACCGCCTCGCTGTTCCAGCCGGTGGTGGGGCTGGTGACGGACCGCCACCCGCAGCCCTATTCGCTCGCCGTCGGCATGGGCTCCACCCTGGTGGGGCTGCTGCTGATGGCCCAGGCTTCCAGCTACCCGGTCATCCTGCTGGCGGCGGCGCTGATCGGGCTGGGTTCGGCGGTGTTCCACCCGGAAGCCTCGCGGGTGGCGCGGATGGCCGCCGGCGGGCGCTACGGGCTGGCGCAGTCGCTGTTCCAGGTGGGCGGCAATGCCGGCACCGCCGCCGGCCCGCTGCTGGCCGCCTTCATCGTGGTGCCGGCGGGGCAGCGCAGCATCGTCTGGTTCTCCGCCGCGGCATTGCTGGGCATGCTGGTGTTGTTCCAGGTGGGCCGCTGGTATGCGGCGAAGCGCGCGGCCGGGGCGGTGGCGGCGAAGGGCCGGGCCGGCATGTCGGGCGCCGCCCCTCTGCCGCGACGCACCGTGGCCATCGCCATCCTGGTGCTGGTGGTGTTGCTGTTCAGCAAGAACATCTACAGCGCCAGCCTTGGCTCCTACTACACCTTCTACCTGATCCAGCAGTTCGGCGTTTCGGTGCAGCAGGCGCAATTGCTGCTGTTCCTCTATCTGGGCTCGGTGGTGCTGGGCACGCTGGCCGGCGGCGCGGTGGGCGACAGGGTGGGGCGTGTGCCGGTGATCTGGTTCTCCATCCTCGGCGCGCTGCCCTTCACCCTGGCCCTGCCCTATGCCGGGCTGTTCTGGACCGCGGTGTTCACCGTGCTGATCGGCTTCATCATGGCCTCGGCCTTCTCCGCCATCCTGGTCTATGCGCAGGACCTGATGCCGGGCCGGGTCGGGCTGGTGGCCGGCATCTTCTTCGGTTTCTCCTTCGGCCTGGGCGGGCTGGGCGCGGCGGCGCTGGGCCAACTGGCCGACTGGACCAGCATCGAGACCGTCTACCGGATCTGCGCCTTCCTGCCGGTGCTCGGCCTGGCAACGGCCTTCCTGCCGCGGCTCGGGCAGCGTTAGGCCCCCGCCAGCTCGCGCGCGATATTGGCGCGGGCCGGCGCCTCGAAGCGCGCGGCAATGGCCGGGCTGCGGAACAGCACCGGCTGGGCGGCCATGCCGCGCAGGAAGGCCCGGCGCCCGGCCTCCCATTGGCTGTCAGCGAGATGAGCGTATTC
>JAEWCI010000382.1 GCA_023390705.1 Pseudomonadota bacterium | reverse complement strand
GGCCTATCCGCTGCGCCCGCTGCTGGGCGAGGACTACAAGGCCATGGCGGCCGCGGTGGACGCGCAGTTGCGCGCCCTCTGGCAGCGCCGGCCCTGGCGCGGCTGACCGCAAGGCAAGGGGGACGCGGTATGGTGGAGCTTCGCCGGATCGAAACCGGGCCGGGCCTGGTCTTCGATGTTGCCCTGGACGGCGCGGCGAATGCGCCGCTGGTGCTGATGCTGCACGGCTTCGCCGTCTCCCGCCACCTCTATGATGCGCAACTGCCGGTCCTGGCGGCGGCCGGCTATCTCGCCGCCGCGCCGAACCAGCGCGGCTATTCGCCCGGGGCGCGGCCCGACCCGGCGGATGTCGCCCAGTACGACATTGAAAGGCTGATCGGCGACGCGATGGACCTGGTCGCGGCGCTTGGCCATGGCGGCAGGCGCTTCCACCTCGTCGGACATGACTGGGGCGGCAGCCTCTCCTGGGAGATCGCGGCGCGCTATCCGGAGCGGCTGGGCTCGCTTACCATGCTCTCCCGCCCGCATCCCCGCGCCTTCGCCCGTGCGCTGCGCGAGGATCCGGAGCAGCCGCACCGTTCCCGCCACCACAAGGCCTTCCTGGAACCCGATGCGGCCGCCGTGGTCCTGGCCGAGGATGCGAAATGGCTGCGCAGCCGCCACGCGGCGCAGGGCGTGCCGCCGGCGGAAACCGGGAAGCACCTGTCGGTGATCGGCAACCGGGCGGCAATGGAGGCGGCGCTGGCCTGGTACCGGGCGCGCGGCACCGTGCACCGGCCGATCGGGCCAGTGACGGTGCCGACGCTGTTCATCTGGGGCGATGCCGACGACACGGTGGGCCGCATGGCGGCCGAAGGCACCGCCGAGTTCATCGCCGCGCCCTACCGCTTCGAGGTGCTGCCCGGCGTCGGCCATTACGCGCCGAACCAGGTGCCGGAAAAGGTGAGCGCGCTGCTGCTGGAACATCTGGCGGCGCACCCGCTGTAGCTGCCCGCTTCAGCGGCATAGCCGCCACGGCCCCATGTCCAGGTGCAGGTGGTCGCGGTGCGCCGCGTTGTAGTCGGGGCCGAGCACCACGCGGAACCAGCGGCAGGCGCCGTCGCGCGCGGCGTGCAGGAAGGCCGCTTCCTTCCCCTCGCCGGCCCAGTCCCGCGCGAGACGCACTTCCCGCCCGTCCTGCAGCACGAAGCCGGCGATGTCGAGGGCATTCGCCGTGGCGTGCTGGCTGCGGCGGCCCGCCGCGGCATGGTTCACATTGCGGCAGGCGAAGCTGCCGAGATGCCGCACCGCCGCCACCTCGCTGCCCAGATGCAGCCGCGCCGCCGGCTGCAGCGAATGCCGCTCGAACAACGCCCACGCGGCGGCCAGGGGGCAGGTGACGATGGGTTGGGATGGCGCCAGCCGCACATCGGCCACCAGGCGCAGCGCGTTTTCCACCGCGCAGCCTTCCGTGGAAGGGCGGTCCGGCACGCGGGAGACGGCAAGGCCGGAAACGGCGAAGGCTGCGAAGCAGGCTTCCGGGCGATGCATCATCCAGCGCAGTTTCAGCCCGGTCAGCGCATTGGGCGGCGCGGAGAGGTCGAGCGGCGTCCGCGGGTCCCATGCCGGCGGCAGGTAGCGCAGCCCGATGGCCAGAACGGCGGACAGCAGGAAGAGCAGCAGCAGCAACCGGCGCATCGCCGGAAGATGGTGCCGCCCCGCCGCCGGGGCGAGGCCGCGGCGCGCCCGGCTTCGCCGGGGCGGGCAGTGGCATCAGGCAAGGCGCCTGGCCATGTTCGCCCTGACCCTGTGGCGTGAACATGACCTGACGGTTTGCCTTCCGGCGCGCTTTCCACGGCGGTTGAATACATGCGTTCAACCACCGCTTCGCCCGGAGGGGTTCTACAGCCCCGCCTGCTCCAGGGCCAGGATGGCGCGCGCGGCGGCCTGGGCGCGCGGCACCATGGTGGCGACTTCCAGGTATTCCTCCGGGCTGTGCGCCTTGCCGCCCACCGGGCCGATGGCGCAGATGGTCGGCGCGCCCATCGCCGCGGTGAAGCCGCTGTCGGCGCAGCCGCCGGAGAATTCGCCGGTGACGGAGAGCCCGCTCCGCTTCGCCGCGCCCTTGTACATCTCGAACAGCCGGGTGCTGGCATCGGTCGGGTTCAGCGGCAGGAACTCGCCCTTGATGGTCAGCTTCGCCCGGGTGCCGGGGACATAGCTGCGGCCGATGATGTCGTGGATCTTGCCCATCACCTCGTCGCGGTCGGCGGGCTCGACATAGCGCAGGTCGATCTGCCCCTGCGCCCAGGGCGCCACGGTGTTCACGCTCTGCCCGCCGGAAACCAGGCCGACATTCAGCGTGATGCCGCGCTTCAGGTCGGTCAGCGCATGGATGGCGGTGATCTTCGCCGCCAGCTCGCCGATGGCGCTGATCCCGGCCTCGAAATTGCCGCCGGAATGCGCCGCCTTGCCCTCGATGTCGAAGACCGAGAAGACGCCACCCTTGCGGCCGGTGACGACGCCGCCATTGGGCCGGCCGGGTTCGCTGTTGAACACCACCCGGGCCTCGCGCGCCGTCGCCTCGATCACCTCGCGCCCCTCCGGGCTGCCGATCTCCTCGTCGCCGGTGAACAGGCCGAGCAGCGGGCCGGGCGCGCCGCCGAACCGCTTGAAGGCGGCCAGGACGAACATGTTCATTACCAACCCGGCCTTCATGTCGGCGACGCCGGGGCCATAGGCGATGCCGTTCTCGATGCGGAAGGGCCGGCGCTCCGGCTCGCCCTTGGGGAAGACGGTGTCGCGGTGGCCCATCAGGACGATGTGGCGCTGCATGTTGCCGGCGTTCAGCGCGTCGCCACCCTCGACCCGCGCCTTCAGGCAATCGCCGTGCTTCTCGCGCGGCACCACCTCCACCGGAATGCCGTGCGATTCCAGGAAGCGGCGGACGATGGCGCCCACGGCATCAACGCCTGGCTTGTCATAGCTGCCACCATCGGTGTTCACCATCTCCCGCAGGATGGCGATCATCGCCTCCTGCTGGGTGGCGAGCCAGTCGGTGATCGCGGTTTCGGTCGTCATGCGTGAATCTCCTCGGCGGCAGGTTCGCATCCCAGGACGCCGAGGGAAAGCCGGTCCGCTGCCTGTCGTCGGACGGATGGCGGAAGCGGCTTTCAGGCGTTCACGCGCGTCCGCGATCACGCGTTAGCGGAAAACAAGGACCGGAAGCCTGCTGTGGGTCAGCACCTTCACCGTCTCACTGCCGAGAAGAAGGGCCGAAACCCCGCGCCGGCCATGCGAGGCCATGGTGATCAGGTCGCACTGCCTGGAGTTGGCGGCATCAATGATGGCCTCGTGGGGATACTCATGTTCCATCCAGACCGTGTCGCAGGGGACGCCTGCCGCCGCTGCCTTGCCTTGCGCCTCGTCCAGGATGCGCTTCGCATGCTCCCGGGCATGCTTCTTGTATGTGGCGGGCGTGTCGGTGACCTGGCTCGGGGCAAAGGAGAGTGTGTGGAAGGGCTCGGTGACCGTTATCACCGTCACCCGGGCGCCGGTTTCGGCCGCCAGTTGCAGGCCGGCCTCGACGGCTTTCATGGCCAGTTCGGAACCATCGGTCGGGATAAGGATGCGCTTGTACATCGAAACCCTCCCAAGCTTCGTGTCCAATACTTCATGATAGCGCGCCCGTGCCGCCAGCAGGCAAGCTTTCGGAGTTCCTGCCGGGCCGCCGCCAGGGGCGGCCGAATGCGCGCACCCCCATCGCCCGGCCAGCACCCCGGGCCATGACCGCCGCGGACGGACCTGCCGATCATGGCCCGGCTGCCCGTTACCTCGCGCGCTTCACTCCTTCGCCGGTGCAGCCCCGGGCGCCATGCCCTATTCCACCTTGCCGATGCGCTGCACCGCGCGTTGCAGCCGGGCGCTGTCGGCGCGGAAGAATTCGGCGAAGGCGGCACCGTCGCGGTAGTCCAGCGTGTTGCCGGTAGCCGCCAGCGCCCGCTGCACCTCGGCGTCCCGTGCCACATTCGCCAGCGCTTCGCGCAGCCGGGCCAGGATCGGCGCCGGGGTGGCGGCGGGGGCGAAGACGCCGGCCCAGATGTAGAATTCCGCCTCCGGGAAGCCCTTTTCCACCAGGGTCGGCACATCCTCGTCGCCCGCCTGGCGGGGGGCGCCCCAGCAGGCGAGCGCGCGCAGCCTGCCCTCCCGCACATGCGGCGTCACCGGCCCGGGACCGGAGGCCATGGCCTGCACCTGGCCGCTGATGAGCGCGGTCAGGGCCGGGGCGCCGCCCTGGAAGGGCACGTGCAGCAATTCGATCCCCGCGGCGGTGGTCAGCATCGCCATCGGCACATGCAGCGCCGAGTAGTTGCCAGAGGAGGAATAGCTGATCGCCCCCGGCCGGCGCTTCGCATCGGCGATGAACTCCTCCAGCGTCCGCCAGGGCGCGGCAGCCGGCACCACCAGCAGGGTCGGGTCCGCGGTGAACAGCGCGACGGGAGCAAGCTGGTCCAGTTCATAGGCGGCGGTCCGGCCGAACAGCCGGGCCGCTTCCGGCAGGATGGCCAGGGAGGAGAGCGCCATCAGCAGGGTGTAGCCATCCGGCGCCGCCCGGGCGACCGAGGCATTGCCGATCTCGCCCGAGGCGCCGGCGCGGTTCACCACCGGCACCGGCTGCTTCCAAAGCCGCTCCAGCCCCGCCGCCACCGGGCGTGCCACCACATCCGCCTGGCCGCCGGGCGGGAAGGCCACCACCATGTTGACGCTGTGGTTCGGGTAGTCGCCCGCGGCCTGGGCGGCGGCGGC
>JAEWCI010000366.1 GCA_023390705.1 Pseudomonadota bacterium | reverse complement strand
CGCCTGCCTTCCGCCGCGGCGCTGCCGCCGCCCGGCATGGCGGTGGGCCTCGCCTGGCCGGCCGAAGCCGCCATCCCGCTGGCCGATTGATGCGCCGCCTCGCCCTGCTGCTGCCCGGCCTGCTCTGGCTGCTGGTCTTCGTCGCGGCGCCGCTGCTCATCGTGCTGGCCATCGCCTTCGCCGAGGCCGACAGCGGTGTGCCGCCCTTCCGCTGGCCCTTCGGCGCCGGGGGCTGGCAGGGCAGCGTGGCCGGCTTCGCCATGCTGGTGGCGGATGACTACTACCTGGCCGCGCTGGGCCGGGCGCTGGGGGTGGCGGGCGCCACGGCGGGGCTGTGCCTGCTGCTGGCCTATCCCATGGCGCTGGGCATCCGCGCGGCGCGGCCGGGCTGGCGGCTGCCCCTGCTGATGCTGGTGCTGCTGCCCTTCTGGACCGGCTTCCTGCCGCGCATGGCGGCCTGGATCGGGCTGCTGCGCGATGCCGGCTGGCTGAATGGTGTGCTGGCCGGGCTGGGGCTGATCGAACAGCCCTTGCCGCTGCTCTACTCCGATGCCGCGCTGTTCCTTGGCATGGTGCATGCCTATCTGCCCTTCGCCGTGCTGCCGCTGCATGCCGCCCTGGCGCGGCTGGACCCGGTGCTGGAGGAAGCCGCGGCGGATCTCGGCGCCACGCCCTTCACCGTCTTCCGCACCGTGACCCTGCCGTTGTCCCTGCCCGGGGCGGCGGCGGGCTTCCTGCTGGTGTTCATCCCGGCGGCCGGGGAATTCGTGGTGCCGGAACTGCTCGGCCCGCCGGAAGCGCAATTGGTGGGCCGGGTGCTGTGGGCCGAATTCTTCCAGAACCGCGACTGGCCGCTGGCCGCCGCCCTGGCGGTGGCGCTGCTGGCGCTGCTGATCCTGCCCATCCGGCTGTTCCAGCGGCTGGAGGCGCGGCCATGAGCCGGATCGGGCTGGCGCTGGGCCTGATGTTCCTTTGGGCGCCGGTGCTGCTGCTGGCGGGCTATGCCTTCAGCGAAAGCCGCATCCCCTTCCAGTGGGGCGGCTTCTCCCTGCGCTGGTTCGCTGCCCTGGCGGCGGATGAAAGGCTGCTTGAGGCCGCTTGGCTTTCCCTGCGCGTCGCCGCTGGGGCCGCCAGCCTCGCCACCCTGCTGGGCGGGCTGGTGGGCTGGGTGCTGGCGCGGCATGGCCGGTTCCGTGGCCGCGCCCTGTTCGGCGCCCTGGCCGGCGCCCCCCTGGTGCTGCCGGAGGTGGTGACGGGGCTCTCCCTGCTGCTGCTCTTCGTCGCGCTGCAGGGCGCGCTGGGCTGGCCGGCGGAGCGCGGGGCGATGACCGTGCTGCTGGCCCATGCGACCATCGGCATGGCCTATGTCGCGGTGGTGGTGCAGGCCCGGCTGGCCGGGCTGGACCGGAACCTGGAGGAAGCGGCGGCGATCCTCGGCGCCCGGCCCTTCACGGTGTTCCGCACCGTGACCCTGCCGCTGATCGCCCCGGCGCTGCTGGCCGGCTGGCTGCTGGCCTTCACCCTTTCGCTGGACGATGTGGTGGTGGCCAGCTTCGTCTCCGGCCCGGCCGGCACCACCCTGCCGATGCTGCTGTTCAGCCGCCTGCGCCTGGGGCTGACGCCGGAGGTGAACGCGCTGGGCGCCTGCATCCTGCTGGCGGCCGGCGCTGCGATGGCTGTCGCGGCCTGGCTATTGGCGCGCCGGTCGTATTGATCCCGATTGACTTAGGGAAATTTTCCTTGTAACGATCGCGGCATCATCAGGGGAGCTATGCCCGAATGGTTTGGCGAATGCTCTGGCGCCTGCTTGCGGTGGTCTCGATCGGGGCCTGGGTCTTGCTTGCCGTTCTGCTGTTCATCGTCGGACCCCATGGCGAGGACCGGGGCGCGATGGTGGGGATCGGGATCATGGCCGAGGACGGCGCCAGCTTCGAATTGCTGGAACTCTCCGTAGGCGGGGTCACGCCACCTTTGCGCTGGCTGCCAGAGGGGCAAGCGGAACTGCCGCGCATGGTCACGGGACCGATGGGGACACGAACACCCATCCTGCCGCCGGGACCTACGCTGCTGCGGTTACGCTTCCGACCAGTGTCCGATCCGCGAATCATCACAGTAGAAACGGAGCTGAAGCTGGAAGGAAACACCTATTGCGAGTTGGATATTACATTGGGTCGGGCTGGAGAGGATGAAGTGACGCCCGTCAGGACGTCCCGCTGTAAAGGAGTCGCTAATCTGTTCTGGGGGCAGCCTGATTTTTGACATGAAGCGTCCCTAACGCGAGCCAGAGGAGATTATGCATGGAGTCTCAGCCGCCGATCACCCGCTACCAATCCATTGCTGATGAGGTGAGTGCTTTCGCACAGAAAGAAATGGATGCGGCCAGACTGCCCGGCGCACAGTTTGGTCCAGCCGACGCCTATCGGCATATGGTTGCCGCGGGTGAACTCACCCGCCGCTTGGGGCCCGTTGCGGGAGTCCTGCTGGAGACAAATGAACTCCGCAGTTGGTTTCACGATACAAGACATATGCTCACCGGCGCAGACCGCCATCCGGCGCACTCGGTGGCAGCGCGTGCCATGGACCGGCACAACAATGCCATCGGTGTTGAGATCGGCAGGACCGCCGCAACCCCTGAAGAGGTGGTCGAACGGGCGCGGCAGGCCATCGCGCAGGCCGAGGGCTGGGGCGGCAGCGGCCACCAGGGCACCGCCTTCTGGATGGAGCGCAGGAAATGGAACGAGCCTAGACCTCAAGAGGGGCAGCCACCCAGGGACGGCAGCAACTGGCCCAATCCAGGCTGGCATGACCTGGCCGATACGCCGCACCTGCGCGCCTATCCGGGCCGTCAGGCCGCCCCCGGGCGGCGTGCGAACCCGGATGCCCAATGCCCGGTCCCGGTTTCGCCGCATATCCGCAGCGGCCATCCGGTGCGGGGCTATATCCGGGCCTGTCCGCCCTATGGTGCTTCTCCGGGTTGAACCCGCGGGGGGCGGCGGGTAGGTTCCCGGCCTTCCCGCCAAATGCAGGCCCCAGATGAAGCTCATTGCCGACCGCCTCGACCGCATCTCCCCCTCGCTGACCATCGCGATGACCACCAAGGCGCGGGAGCTGAAGGCGGCCGGGAAGAACGTCATCGGCCTGGCCGCCGGTGAGCCGGATTTCGACACCCCGCGCAACGTGAAGGACGCGGCCATCGCCGCCATCGAGCGCGGCGAGACCAAGTACACGGACGTCGCCGGCACGCCGGAGCTGCGCAAGGCCGTGGCCGCGCGCTTCAAGGCCGACCACGGCATCGAGTACAGGCCGGAGGAGATCCTCATCGCCACCGGCGGCAAGCAGGTGATCTTCGACGCCTTCCTGGCCACCATCCAGGCGGGCGATGAGGTCATCATCCCCTCCCCCTGCTGGGTGAGCTACCCGGATATCGTCCAGCTTGCCGAGGGCAAGCCGGTGATCGTCGGCTGCGACGAGAACAACGGCTTCAAGCTGCGGCCGGAGCAGCTGGAAGCGGCCATCACGCCGAAGACCAAGTGGTTCCTGCTCAACAACCCGTCCAACCCGACCGGCGCCGCCTACAGCGCCGAGGAGCTGAAGAAGCTCACGGACGTGCTGATGAAGCACCCGGATGTCTGGATCTTCACCGACGACATCTACAACAAGCTGGCCTATGACGGCTTCCGCCCGGCGACCATCCTGGAAGTGGAGCCGCGGCTGCGCGACCGCACCGTGACGATGAACGGCTGCTCCAAGGCCTATGCGATGACCGGCTGGCGCATCGGCTATGCCGGCGCGCCGGCGCATCTCATCAAGCAGATGGACAAGCTGCAGAGCCAGTCCACCAGCAACACCAGCAGCGTCAGCCAGGCCGCGGCGGTGGAGGCGCTGACCGGGCCGCAGGATTCCATCGACGTGATGCGCGTGGCCTACAAGCGCCGCCGCGACATGGTGGTGGAGATGCTGAACCAGGCGCCGGGCATCCGCTGCCGGAAGCCGGAAGGCGCCTTCTACGTCTTCCCCAGCATGCAGGGCTGCATCGGCAAGACCACGAAGGGCGGCAAGCTGATCCAGACGGACGAGGATTTCTGCATCGCCCTGCTGGAGGAGGAAGGGGTCGCCTGCGTGCATGGCGCCGCCTTCATGTATCCCGGCTTCTTCCGCATCAGCTACGCCACCAGCGACGAGGAGCTGAAGGATGCCTGCACCCGCATCCAGCGCTTCTGCGCCGGCCTGAAGTAAGGGAAGCCATGCCCGCCCTCGCCAAGCGCCTCGCCGACGTCAAGGTCTCCGCCTCCGCCGCCACCACGGCGAAGGCGCGGGAGATGCGTGCGCGCGGCATCAAGGTCATCAGCCTCGCCTCCGGCGAGCCGGACTTCCCCACCCCGCGCCATGCCATCGAAGCCGCCTACCAGGCGGCGCTGAAGGGCGACACCAAATACCCGCCGCAGGGCGGCACCATCGCGCTGAAGGAAGCGATCCAGCGCAAGTTCAGGCGCGACAACAACCTGGACTACGCGCTGGACGAGATCATCGTCGGCAATGGCGGCAAGCAGATCATCTTCAACGCCCTGATGGCGACACTCGATCCGGGCGACGAGGTGGTGATCCCGGCGCCCTTCTGGATCAGCTACGCCGACATGACGAAGGTGGCCGGCGGCAGGCCGGTGACCTTCACCTGCCCGCAGAACAACGGCTTCAGGCTGCGGCCGGAGGACCTGGAAGCGGCCATCACGCCCAAGACCAAGTGGGTGCTGCTGAACTTCCCCTCCAACCCCACCGGCGCCGCCTGCACGCGCGAACAGATGCGTGCCATTGCCGACGTGTTGCTGCGTCACCCCGATCTCTGGGTGATGACGGACGACATGTACGAGCACCTGATCTATGACGGCTTCGAATTCTGCACCATTGCGGAGGTCGAGCCGCGGCTGAAGGACCGCACCCTCACGGTTAACGGCGTTTCCAAGACCTATGCGATGACCGGCTGGCGCCTGGGCTTCGCCGGCGGGCCGAAGCAGTTGATCCAGGGCATGTTCAACATGCAGGGCCAGGCGACGGCGGGCGTCTCCACCATCAGCCAGGCCGCCGCCACGGCGGCGCTGGACGGGCCGCAGGGCCTCATCAAGGAACGCCAGGCCATCTACCAGCAGCGTCGCGACATGGTGGTGGAACTGCTGAACCGGGCCGAGGGCATCACCTGCCACAAGCCGGAGGGCGCCTTCTACGTCTTCCCGAACATCGCGGGCTGCTTGGGAAAGACCACCAGGGCGGGGCGGAAGATCGAAACCGATACCGATTTCGTCGCGGCCCTGCTGGAGGAGAAGCATGTCGCGGCGGTGACCGGCGCCGCCTATGGGATGAGCCCCTATATGCGCATCTCCTACGCCACCGACACGGCCAGCCTGGAAGAGGCCTGCGCGCGCATCCAGGAATTCTGCCGGGAGCTGCGCTGACAAGGGTCCGGCCGGGGCGCGGGAATCTGCCCTGGCCGGGCTCATCCGGCTGAGCGGTGCCGGCTGTGATTTTCCCGAAGCGTTGCAAATCGTCAACTTCTACGGGATTGCAACGTATGGTATTCGACCTCCTGGTTTCAGGAGGATCGCATGCCCAATATTCTCGATTTCGCGAATCTTTCGGAAAACGTCTATTACAACCAGCCGACCGCACCGCCCGGCTGGGAACGGGTGAACAGCAAGGCCCCCATAAAGGGCATCACCGGCTTCTTCGGCGCCAGCTACCGGCACCTGAAGACCAAGGCCTTCGTCATCGCCTTCCGCGGCAGCGAGAAGCCGGGCGACGACGCCATCCGCGACTGGGTGGTGAACGACGTTGCCATCCTCAGCAAGATGATCCCCATCGCCCAGGTCGCCGAGGCCGAGATGTTTGCCGCCAAGGAAGCCGGCGCGGTGCAGGGCACGGTCTATATCACCGGCCATTCGCTGGGCGGCGCCCTGGCGCAGATCGTCGCCGGCAACCGCAAGGGCGCGCTGGGCGTCACCTTCAATGCGCCGGGCGTGCGCGACCACCTCTTCGCCCGCACCCGCAGCTGGAGCAACGGGGCCGGCGTGGTCAACATCCGGGTGGATGGCGACCCGGTCAGCGCCTATGGCCAGCATGTCGGGCAGGCGCCCATCACCATCGGCACTTCCGGCATCACTTCCGCGATGAGCGGCGCGGTGCAGGTGATGAATTCCTGCATGCACGGGCTGTTCACCGGCCTGTCCACCGGCAACCCCTATTTCGCCATGGCCAATGCCACGGCTTCCGGCATGGGCACGGCTGGCGGCCTGGCGGTGGACACGCTCAAGAAGGCGGGCACCGCCCATACCATGGGTGCCGTCTTCGCCGCCCTGCACCGGAACCCGATTGCGGACAGGACGGCGGAGGCATTGCTACGCTGACCCCTGCGCAGGGGGAGGCCGAGCCATGATCACCACCGACTGGTGCCGCCTGATGGCGGCCTACAACAGCGAGATGAACCGCCGCCTCTACCGCGCGGCGGCCATGCTGCCGGAGGCCGCGCGCATGGCCGAGCGCGGCGCCTGGTTCGGCTCCATCCACGGCACGCTGAGCCATCTGGTCTGGGGCGACCATGCCTGGATGGCCCGCTTCGCCGGTTGGCCACGCCTGGCTGGCGGCATCCCGGAAAGCCCGCGCCTGTTTCCGGACTGGGAAGCGCTCTGCGCCGCGCGGGTGCGGGCGGATGCGGGGATCGAGACCTGGGCGGCGGCACTGGCCGAGGACTGGCTGCGCGGCCCGCTCACCTGGGTTAGCGGCGCGTCAGGCCGGCAGATGACGAAGCCCGCCTGGGTCTGCGTCGCGCATTTCTTCAACCACCAGACGCATCACCGCGGCCAGGCCCATTGCCTGATCACCCAGGCCGGGGTCAGGCCGGAGGATACCGACCTGCCCTGGGTGGTGGACCTGCGGGCGCTGGGGCTGGAATAGGGCCGCCTATTCCAGGGTGATGTTGGCCTCCCGGATGGTGCGGCCGAGTTCCTCGATCTCCTTCCGCGCCAGCGCATCCATTTCCGCCACGCTCAGCGGCCGCAGGATGACGCCGCCTTCCTCGGCACGGCGGCGGACACCGGGGTCCTGCGTTGCCTCGCGCAGCGCGGCGTTCACCCGCTCGACGATCGGCATGGGCGTGCCCGCCGGGGCGAAGAAGGCGAACCAGGCATCCACGATGAAGCCGGGCAGCCCGGCCTCCGCCGTGGTGGGGACATCCGGCAGGGCGGCGATGCGGTTGGCGCTGGCGATGGCGAGCGTCTTCACCCGCCCGGCCTGGGCGAGACCGATGGCCGAGGACGGCGTGGTGATGAACAATTCCACCCGGCCGCCGGCCACGTCCTGCAAGGCCGGGGCGGCGCCGCGGTAGGGCACGTGCACCATCTCCGTCCCGATCGCCTTCGCCAGCAGCACGCCGGCGATGTGCTGGATGGAGCCGTTGCCGGAGGAGGCGTAGTTGATGCGTCCCGGCCGTGCCTTTGCGTAGGCGATGAACTCGGCCAGATTGCTCACCGGCAGGTTGGGCGCGGCGAAGATGCCGTGCGGCGCCACGGTGGCCATGCCCACCGGCTGCAGGTCGCGCACCGGGTCCCAGGTGAGGTTCTGCATCATCGCCGGGTTGCCGGCGTGGTAGCCGTTGTACTGCAGCAGCAGCGTGTAGCCATCCGGTGCCGAGCGCACGACATGCTGGATGGCGATGTTGCCGTTGGCGCCGGGGCGGTTGTCTATCACCACCTGCTGGCCGAGGGCGCGGGTCAGCGCTTCCTGGTACAGCCGCGCGGCGAAGTCGCTGCCGCCGCCGGGCGGGTTGGGCACCACCACCGTGACCGGCCGGTTCGGCCAGGCGGGCTGGGCGCGGGCGATGGCGGGGGCGGCCAGCAGGGTGGCGGCCAGGGTGCGGCGGGTGAGCATGGATGAACCTCCCATCATTGCCGCTGGCGCTTACAGGAAGCCATCCAGCGCCGCCAGCACCTCCTCCGGTGCCTCCTCGGCCAGGTAGTGCCCGGAATTGACCGGGCCGCCGGTGACCTCCGCGGCGGCATAGGCGCGCCAGATCGGCAGCACGTCATACCAGCGCGGCAGCGCGCCCTTGGCGCCCCACAGCGCCAGCAGCGGGCACTGGACCCGCTGCCCGGCGGCGCGGCTGGCGCGGTCGTGTTCCAGGTCGATTCCGGCGGCGGCGCGGTAGTCCTCGCAGATCGCCGCCACGGTGCCGGGCAGGCGCAGCGCGGCCAGGTAATCGGCCCGGGCCTCCGGGTGGAAGAAGGAACGGTCCTTGGGCTCGCGGCTGGTGTGCAGGTCGAACCAGTCCTCCACGTCGCGCAGGATCATCCGCTCCGGCCTGTCATGCGGCTGGGCGAGGAAGAACCAGTGGTAGTAGCCCATGGCGAAGGCCATGTCGGCGCGCTCGAAATGCTCGATGGTCGGGATGATGTCCATGGTGCAGAGCTTCTCCACCGCCTGCGGGTGGTCCAGCGCCAGGCGGTGCGCCACGCGGGCGCCGCGGTCGTGGCTGACGATGCGGAAGCGGGGGAAGCCGAGGTCGCGCATCAGCGCCACCAGGTCCAGCGCCATCTCCCGCTTGGCGTAGTGGCGGCTGTCCGGCGTGACCGGCGGCTTGCCGCTGAAACCGTAGCCGCGCAGGTCGGCGACAATCACGGTGAAGCGCTTCGCCAGGGCGGGCGCGACCCTGTGCCACATGGCATGGGTCTGCGGGTTGCCATGCAGCAGCAGCAGGGGCGGGCCGGCGCCGCCGCGGCGGTAGCGCACCGCCTGGCCGTTGGCGGTGGCGGTATGCAGGCTGAAGCCTTCGAAGAACATGCGGCGGCCCTCCCGTTCCGTGCCATCCTAGCGGGTGTGGCACCCCCCGCCAGCCGGTTGACCGGAAGCCGTCGCCGGGCCAGCGTGGCTTCCCCTTTCCACCCCCAGGAGGAAACACCGATGTCCGAAGACAAGGCGCTGTTCGACAAGGGCCTGCCGATCCGCCGTGAGGTGCTGGGCGCCGACTATGTCGATGCCAGCATGTCCAAGGCCGACGACTTCATGATGAGCTTCCAGCGCGCGACCACGAGCTGGGCCTGGGGCTGGGCCTGGGGCGACCCGACGCTGGACCGCAAGACCCGCAGCCTCATCAACCTGGCGATGCTGACGGCGCTGAACCGCGCGCCGGAGATCAAGCTGCACGTCAAGGGCGCGCTGAACAACGGCGTGACGGTGGAGGAGATCAAGGCGGCGCTGCTGCACGCCACCGCCTATTGCGGCATTCCCGCCGGGCTCGACGCCTTCAAGGCGGCGCATGAGGTGCTGGTGAAGGAAGGCGCCATCCCGGCGAAGAAGTAAGATGAGCACTCCCATCAAGCGCATCGGCTTCATCGGCATCGGCAACATGGGCTGGCCGATGGCGGCCAACCTGGTGAAGGCCGGCTTCGATGTCACGGTCTGCGACGCCCGGCCCGGCCATGCCGCGAAATTCGCGGCCGAGGTCGGCGGCAGGCCGGCGGCTTCCCCGGCCGAAGCGGCCGCGGGGCAGGATGCCGTCATCACCATCGTCCCCACCAGCAAGCAGGTGGCCGAGGTGGCGGCCGGGATCGCCCCGGCGCTGGCCCGCGGCACGCTGCTCATCGACATGACGAGCGGCCAGCCGGGCAAGACGCGCGAGATCGCGGCCGACCTCGCCGCGCGTGGCGTCGGCATGATCGATGCGCCGGTTTCGGGCGGCGTGCCGCGGGCGAAGACCGGCGACCTCGCCATCATGGTCGGCGGCGAGGATGCCCTGCTGGACCGCGCCGAGCCGGTGCTGAAGGCCATGGGCACCAGCATCCACCGCTGCGGCGGCATCGGCGCCGGCCAGGCGATGAAGGCGCTGAACAACCTGGTATCGGCGGGCGGCTTCCTGATGGGCATCGAGGCGCTGCTCATCGGCCAGCGCTTCGGCCTGGATGCCGGCAAGATGGTGGATGTGCTGAACGCCTCCTCCGGCATGACCAATTCCAGCCAGAAGAAGTTCAGGCAGTATGTGCTGAACCGCCAGTTCGACGACGGCTTCGGGCTGGAGCTGATGGTGAAGGACCTCGGCATCGCGCTGGAAGTGGGGCGGGACACCGCGACGCCCACGCCCTTCTCCGCGCTGTGCCGGGAACTCTGGGCTTCGGCGCTGACCACGCTCGGCCCCGGGCACAACCACACGGCGCTGGCGCAATTCTCCGAGAAGCTGGCGGGCGAGATCCTCGGGGGGAACAAGTAGCATGGGCAACTGGGAGGCCTTCGCCATCCGCTACGGCCGGCACGAAAGGCCGGCCCAGTCCAACTACCTCATGCCGGTCGAGGACCCGCATGAGGCGATGCCGCTGGACTATTTCGTCTGGCTGCTGCGCGGCCCCGGTGGCCGGCAGATCCTGGTGGATTGCGGCTTCACCGAGGAAACGGCGGCGCGCCGCGGCCGCGTCATCGCCCGCAGCGTGGACAAGGCGCTGCGGGATTTCGGCACCGACCCGGCGCAGATCCGGGATGTCGTCATCACCCATCTGCACTACGACCACGCCGGCAACCTGGACCTCTTCCCCAACGCCACCTTCCATCTTCAGGAAAGGGAGATGGCCTTCGCGACCGGCCGGCACATGTGCATGGCCTGCATCCGCCTGCCCTTCGAGGTGGAGGATGTGGTGAAGATGGTCCGCCACCTCTACGCCGACCGGCTGTGCTTCCATGCCGGCGAGGGCGAGGTGGCGCCGGGTGTCACGGTGCACCATGTCGGCGGCCATTCCGATGGCCTGCAGATGGTGCGGGTGCAGACGGCGCGCGGGCCGGTAGCCATCGCTTCCGACGCCATGCATTTCTACGGCAATGTCAGCCGCGGCAATCCCTTCCCGATCATCTTCGACCTCGGCGCGATGACCGCCGGCTGGCGCCTGGCGAAGAAGCTGGCCGGCGGCGACGAAAGCCGCGTGGTGGCGGGGCACGACCCGGAAGTGCGCGCGCGCTTCCCCGCCGTGCCCGGCACGGATGGCGAAGTGGTGGCGCTGCACCTGGCGAAGTGACCTGCCGTGAGGGCGCGACCCTCGTGGCAGGTCATGCCCGGGCACGACCCGGGCATCCCCAGGGGGCAGGGGTGGCCGTGGCGCGGCAGGAAGCGCGGCCCGCGCGCCTCTTCCCCGCCCCTCAGAACTGCTTCATCGCCAGCGCGGTCAGGTACAGCCCGACCAGCGAGAGGCCCATGGAGATGCCGGGCCACCAGGTCTTCGGCCCGGCATTCACCACCATCGCGTTCAGCGCCAGCGAACCCATGATGCCCGCCACCGGCTGCCACCAGGGCAGTTTCCAGAAGCCATAGGCCAGCAGCACCAGCCAGAAGGCGAAGGCGGTGCGGCCGAAGATCTTGAAGGCCCGGCTGGCATAGAAATTCTCCGGCCGCAGCTCCGGGATGCTGCACCGCGCCTCGATCACCGCCCCGGCCGAAAGCAGCAGCAGGGCCGCGAAATAGATCCTCATCCTGTTGCTATTCCGGCCGGATATTCGCCGCCTGGATCACTGCCCGCCAGCGTTCGCGTTCACTGGCGATGGTCCGGGCGCAATCCTCAGGCGAGCCGCCGATGCCTTCCAGCCCGATCGCCGCCAGGCGGCGGCGGAAGCCTTCCTCGGCCAGCACGGCGTTGGTTTCGCGGTTCAGCCGGGCGATCACCGCCGCCGGGGTGCCGGCCGGCGCGGCGAAATAGTTGAAGGCGCTGGCGTCGAAGCCGGGCAGGGTTTCCGCGATGGTCGGCAGTTCCGGCATCAGGGAACTGCGGTTCGGGGTGCTGACCGCCAGCGCCCGCAGCGTGCCGGCCTTCACATGCCCGCTGAACAGCGAAAGGGTATCGATGACGAAGCTGATCCGCCCGGCCAGCAATTCCTGCACCGAAGGGCCGCTGCCGCGGAAGGGCACATGGGTGATGTCCAGCCCCGCCATGTGCTTCAGCATCTCCCCCGCCAGGTGGGAGGAAGCGCCGATGCCGGAACTGCCGAAGGTGAGCTGCCCCGGCCGCGCCTTGGCGAGCGCGATCAGCTCCGGCACTGAGCGTGCCGGGAGCGAAGGGTGGACCACCAGCAGGTTCGGCGCCCGCACCAGGGAGACGATGGGCGCGAAACCCGCCACCGGGTCGTAGGGCAGGCTCTTCATCAGGCTGGGATTGATGATCTGCGGCCCCGGCGTGCCGTAGAGGATGGTGTAGCCATCCGCCGGGCTGCGCGCGGCCGTCGCGGCGCCGACATTGCCGTTCGCCCCCGCGCGGTTCTCCACCACCACGCGCTGCGGCAGGCGCTTGTCGAGTTCCTGCGCCAGGATGCGCGCCA
>JAEWCI010000324.1 GCA_023390705.1 Pseudomonadota bacterium | reverse complement strand
GCCCGGCGATGCGGAGGCCGCCGATCTCCCGCACCCGGCCGTGCAGCGCGCCGGCGGCGCTGCGCGGGTTCAGCGCCGGGTCGGCCAGGTTGCGCCACATCTCCGGCCCGCCGTCATAGTCGTGGTTGCCGAAGATCCAGTGCAGCGCGGCGCCGCTTTCGAGGATCGGGGCCGCCAGCAGGTCCAGCGGTTCGTGGCATTCCATGTCGCCGAGCAGCACCACCGCCTCGGGCGGGCGGTCCAGCGCCGCCAGGCCGCGCTCCACATGGTCCCAGCGGCGGTGGATGTCGCCGACGAAGATGATGCCTTCGTGGTCGAAGCCGGTCAGATCACGCCCTCCGCCGCCAGTGCCGCCACCTCGGCCCTGGAATAGCCGAGCAACTCGCCCAGCAGCCGCTCATTGTCCTCGCCGTAGCAGGGGGCGCCACGGCGGGTGATGCCACCGGCATGGCCGGGCGTGGCGGAAAGCTTCACCGCGGGCAGTTCCGTGACAGGCCATTGGCCGATCTTGGTCCCTTCCACTTCGGTCAGCCAGTTCAGGGCCGCCAGTTGCGGGTCGCGGTCGCAGCGGTCCTCGGCATCCTGGCAGACGCCGGCCGGCACGCCCGCGGCCTGCAACGCCAGCATGGCGGCATGGGCTTCCTGGCCGCGGGTCCATTCGGTCACCGCCGCTTCCAGCGCGTCCTGATGCGCCAGCCGCGCCGCCAGGCTGGCGAAGCGCGGGTCCTCCAGCCAGCCGGGCCGCCCGGCCACCCGCGCCAGGGCCTGCCATTCGGTTTCCTCGAAACAGGCGATGGCCAGCCAGCGGTCCCGGCCGGCGCAGCGGAAGGCGCCATGCGGCGCGGCGGGCTTGTAGGGGGAGCGGTTGCCGATGCGGTGCCACACGCGCTCGTTTGCCGAGTAGTCGAGCACCGGCACACCGCCCAGGAAGATGCCGGACTCGCATTGCGAGCCGTCTATCCACTGCCCCTTGCCGGTGCGGTCGCGGTGGAACAGCGCGCCGAGGATGGCCATGGCGAAGCCATAGGCACCCATCCAGTCGAGATAGGAATAGCCCCAGCCCGCCGGCATGGCCGGTTCCGGCAGGCCCGACATCTCGGCGGTGCCGGCGAAGGCCGCGGCCACCGGGCCGATGGTGCGGAAGCGGCCATAGCTGCCGACGCCGCCCATGCCGGATTGCTGGACATAGATGATGTCGGGCTTGATTTCCTTCAGCGCCTCATAACCCAGGCCGAGGCGCTGAAGCACGCCGGGCGAGAAGCCTTCCGCCACCACGTCGGACTGCGCGATCATCCGCCGCGCGATCTCCAGCCCCTTGGGATGGCGGATGTTCAGGGAAAGGCCGCTCTTGCCGGCATTCTTGTTGTTGAACTGGCCGCCCATATCGGCGTCGTTCACCGGCTTCAGCGGTGCGGTGGCGGCACGCCGGGCCTCCCGGCCGCCGATCGGCGCCATGGCGGCGAGGCGGGTATCCGGGTTCTCCTTCCACTCCACCTTGATGACATCGGCGCCGAGCGCCGCCGCCAGCCTGGTGCCGCCGGCCGAGGCGAGGAACCAGGAGAAGTCGAAGATCCGCACGCCCTGCAGCGGAAAGGGCTTTCCATGGGCCGAGAACCGCGGCTCAGCCACGGCGCGCGGCCGGGCGGGCACGCCGGGCTTCAGTGCCGGGGTGGCGAGTGCCGCCAGCACGATCTCGTTGTCCTCGCCGATCAGCGGCGCGCGGCGGCCGACCTGCCAGCGCGTCTCGGTGGAGAGCCAGCGGCTGACCGGATAGGTGAAGGAGCGCCCGTGTTCCGGGTGCTCCACCTCCACGAAGGTGCCGCGCTGGCGCCAGTGCGGGTCGTCGGCATTCTCGTGCGGCTTGCGCAGCGGCGCCCAGAGCAGGCCGGCGCCCTGCGCTTCACGCCAGGGCAGGTTCTCCCAGGTATGGGCGCGGATGAAGCGCTGGATCACCTCGGTGATATGCGCGGCGACCTCGTTCGGCCCGGCCGAGCCCGGCACGTTGCGCGCCTTGTGGTCGGCATCGGCGCCGGGCCGCACCAGGTCGGCCTGCATGTTGTAGCCTTCGAGGAAGGGCACCAGGTTGCCCTGATCCCGCACCGAGACGCCGGTGGCGATGCACCAGCGGCCATCCTTGGTGTGCCCGATGCTCGGCACATGCGTCGGGTTCTCCCCGGCATGGCGGCAGGTCATGCGGAACAGCGGCGCGCGGCGCATGACCCAGGACATCACGTCCAGTTCCGGGTTCTTGGAGACGGCCTCATGCACCGCGCAGGAAAGGTCCTGGCCTTCGCCGGTATGCAGCCGGTGCAGCAGCGCCGCCAGGATGCCGACCATCAACTGCTCGCCGGCGATGTGGTAGGCGTGCCAGAGCTGCGGGGCGATGGGCGGCAGGTCGTATTCCTTCGCCGGGTCCGGGTCGTAGCCGCAATTCATCATGATGCCGCCCAGCGCCAGGTGCACCAGGTCGCTGCCCTTGAAGTCCTTCCAGGGGCCGCTGTCGCCGAAGGGCGTCATGCGGGCGATGACGAGGCGCGGATGGCGTTCCCGCAGCGCCGCCACGTCCAGGTCGCGGCGGGAGGTCAGCAGGATGTCGGCGCGGGCCAGCAGCGCCTGGCCTTCCGGGCTTTCCAGCTCGCGCGTCACGGAACGCTTGCCGCGGTTGTAGTTCCAGAAATGCAGCGAGCGCTCCGGCCCCGGCCGGTCCTCCAGGAAGGGGCCGATGCGGCGGGTCGGCGCGCCTTCGGGCGGTTCCAGCTTCACCACCTCGGCGCCGAGGCCGGCGAGCATCAGGCCGCAATACTCGGCGCTCTCGTCGGCAATTTCGAGGACGCGCAGGCCGCTGAGGATGCCGGGGGCGTCGGCCGGCACGCTGCCGGGAAGGGGATTCTGCTCGGTGGGCACGGTGGTGGTTCCTTGTGGAGATCAGCCCGGCATCCGCAGATGGCAGGCGACGGCATGGCCGCCGGCATCGCTCACCAGCGGCGGCTCCGCCTGGGCGCAGAGCGGCACGGCGATGGGGCAGCGGGTGTGGAAGCGGCAGCCGGAAGGCGGGTTGATCGGGCTGGGCACATCGCCCTTCAGTACGACACGGCTGCGCCGGGCCCGCGGCTTCGGCACCGGCACGGCGGAGAGCAGCGCTTCGGTATAGGGGTGGCGCGGCGTGGCGAAGAGCGCCTCGCGCGAGGCCAGTTCGACGATCTTGCCAAGATACATCACCGCGACGCGGTGGCTGATATGCTCCACCACGCCGAGGTCATGGGCGATGAACAGGTAGCTCAGGCCGTATTCGTCCTGCAGGTCCATCATCAGGTTGATGACCTGCGCCTGCACCGAGACATCCAGCGCGCTCACCGGTTCGTCGCCGATGATGATCTGCGGGCCGAGCGCGAGCGCGCGGGCGATGCCAAGGCGCTGGCGCTGGCCGCCGCTGAACTCATGCGGGTAGCGGCGCATCTGCTCCGGCCGCAGGCCGACGCGGCGGAACAGCCCGGCCACCCGGTCCTCGCGCTCGGCGCGGTCGCCGATGCGGTAGTTGATGAAGGGCTCGCCGACGATCTCGCCGGCCGTCATGCGCGGGTTCAGCGAGGCATAGGGGTCCTGGAAGATCACCTGCATGTGCCGGCGATGGGCGTGCATGCCGCGGGCATCCAGCTTGGTGATGTCCTTGCCGCCCAGCCGGATGCTGCCGGCGCTGGATTCGACCAGCCGTAGTATCGCCTTGCCGGCGGTGGACTTGCCGCAGCCGCTCTCACCCACCAGCCCCAGCGTCTCGCCGGCGGCGATGTCGAAGCTGATGCCGTCCACGGCATGCACCGTGCCGCGCCGGCGGCTGAACAATCCGCCACCGACCGGGTAGTGCTTCACCAGGCCCTCGACCTGCAACAGAGGCTCAGCCATGCACGGCTTCCCAGCAGGCGACGCCATGGCCCGGCGCGACTTCCACCAGCGGTGGCGATTTCTGGCGGCAGCGTTCGGTTGCCAGCCCGCAGCGCGGGGCGAAGGCACAGCCGGGCGGCAGGGCGGTGAGCGCCGGCACCAGCCCGTCGATCTCGGTCAGCCGGCGGCGCTTCGGCCCGGCGCCGCCGAGATGCGGCATCGCCCCCATCAGCCCGCGCGTATAGGGATGGGCAGGGGCTTCGAACAACGCCTCCACCGGCGCTTCCTCCACCTTGCGGCCGGCATAGACCACCACCACCCGGTCGGCCATTTCCGCCACCACGCCGAGATCATGGGTGATGAGGATGACGGCCGTGCCGGTTTCCCGCTGCAATTCGCGGATCAGGTCGAGGATCTGCGCCTGGATCGTCACGTCCAGCGCGGTGGTCGGCTCATCCGCCAGCAGCAGCCGCGGCCGGCAGGCCAGGGCCATGGCGATCATCACCCGCTGGCGCATGCCGCCCGAAAGCTGGTGCGGGTATTCGTGCAGCCGGCGTTCGGCTTCCGGCATGCGGACCAGGCGCAGCACCTCCAGCGCCCGGGCCTGGCATTCCGGCCAGGGCAGGCCCTCATGCACCATCACCGCCTCGGCGATCTGCCGGCCGATGGTGATGACCGGGTTGAGGCTGGTCATCGGTTCCTGGAACACCATGGAGACGGCACGGCCACGGATGTCGCGCATCGCCGTTTCCGGCAGCGTGGCTAGGTCGGTGCCGTCCAGCAGAATGCGGCCGGCGGCGATGCGCCCGTTCGGCTTCGGCACCAGCCGCATGATGGAGAGCGCCGTCATGCTCTTGCCGCAGCCGGATTCGCCCACGATACACAGCGTCTCGCCACGCTCCACGCTGAAGGAGAGGCCGTCCACCGCCACCGCCGGCGGCCCGTCCGGGGAAGCGAATTCGGTGCGCAGACCCTCCACCTGCAGGACCGGCGCGCTCACAGCCGGCGCGCCATGCGCGGGTCGAGCAGGTCGCGCAGCCCGTCGCCCAGCAGGTTGATGGAGAGCACCATCAGCGCCAGGAAAATGCCGGGAAAGCCGATGTTCCAGAAGGCAAGCTGCACATAGAGCCGACCCTCGGCGATGATGTTGCCCCAGGAGGGGATTTCCGGCGGCGTGCCGACGCCGAGGAAGGAGAGGTAGGATTCCACCAGCACCGCCGAGGCGCAGATATAGGTCGCCATGACGATCAGCGGCGCCATGGTGTTGGGCAGGATGTGGCGGCGCAGCAGGCGGGGGAAGCGCGTGCCGATGGCCGCCGCGGCCTGGATGTAGGTCTGTTCCCGCACGGTCAGCACCACCGCGCGCACCAGCCGCACCACGCGCGGGATCTCCGGCACGGTAATGGCCAGGATCACCACGCCGATGCTGGCCCGGGTCAGTGACATCAGGGCGATGGCCAGGAGGATGCCGGGGATCGCCATCAGCCCGTCCATCACCCGCATGATGATGGCATCGGCGGTGCGGAAATAACCGGCGATGATGCCGATGACCAGGCCGAGCACCGTGCTGGCCAGCGCCACCGCAATCCCGATCACCAGCGAGACCCGGCCGCCATGAAGCGTGCGGCTCAGGATGTCCCGGCCATAGGCATCGGTGCCGAACAGGTAGTCGCCGCCCGGCGGCATCAGCCGGTCCACCACATTCATCTCGAAGGGGTCGAAGGGCGCGATCCAGGGCGCCCCGAGCGACAGCACGACGAGTGCCGCGAGCAGGAGGGCGCCCAGCACCGGCACGGGATGGCGGCGCAGCCAGCGGCTGGCGCGTCGGCGTGGCGGTGCTTCGGCCGCGGCGGGGGCATTGGTCGTGGTGGCGCTCATGCTAGTAGCGGATCCGCGGGTCGAGAAGGCAGTAGCTGAGGTCGATCAGCAGGTTCACCAGCACATAGGTGCCCGCGACGACCAGGATGACGCCCTGGATCACCGGATAGTCGCGCTGCAGGACGGCCTCGATGGTAAGCCGGCCGATGCCGGGGATGGCAAAGACACTTTCCGTCACCACCACCCCGCCGATCAGCAGGGCGAGGCCGGTGCCGATGGTGGTGACGATGGGCACCGAGGCGTTCTTCAACGCATGCATCAGCAGCACCCGGCGTTCCCCCAGCCCCTTGGCGCGGGCGGTGCGGATGAAGTCCTCGTTCAAGATCTCCAGCATGGTGCCGCGGGTGATGCGCGCCAGCAGGGCGGTATAGACTAGGCCGAGCGTCACGGTCGGCAGCACCAGGTGGCGGGCGAAAGCCAGCGGGTCCTCTCCCAGGCTGACGAAACCCTGCACCGGCAGCAGGTCCAGCTCCAGCGCGAAGCCCATGACCAGCCCGTAGCCGATGAGGAAGACCGGCACCGAGAAGGCCAGCACCGAGAGCGCCATGATGGACTGGTCCAGCCAACTGCCGTGGCGCCAGGCCGCCACCACGCCCATCGGCACCGCCAGCAGCACGGCGAAGAGCATGGTGGTGAGGGCGAGCGCCAGGGTCGGTTCCACCCGTTCCAGGATCAGCCCCAGCACGGGCCGGGCGAGGAAGATGGAGTTGCCGAGATCGCCCTGCACCAGATGGCCCAGCCAGATGACGAACTGCGTCAGCATCGGCCGGTCGAGGCCGAGATGCTCGCGGATGCGGGCGATGTCCTCGGTGGTGGCATCATCGCCGGCAACGATCGCCGCCGGGTCGCCGGGCGAAAGCCGCAGCATGAGGAAGACCAGCACCGCGACCACCCCCATGACGGGGATGGTCGCGAGGATGCGGCGCAGAACGTAACCCCCCATGGGTGCTCAGCGCTTCTCGATGTTCCAGTAGACCGGCAGGCCGGCCTCCAGCACACCATGGATGTTGCTGCGCACGGCGATGGGCTGGGTGTACTGGCCATAGGGGATGTAAGGCAGGCTTTCCCAGGCGCGGCGGTGGATGCGCTCCAGGGTCGGCCGCCGTGCCTCCGGGTCGCTTTCGCGCGACCATTCGGCCACCATGCCGTCCAGCTCCATGTCGCAGGCCCAGCCGGGATTGGCGCGCTCGCAACGGGAGTTGAACCAGGTATTGGCGCTGGGCATGGTGGTGTTCGGGCCGCCATGAGTGGTGACGAAGATGTGGTAGCCACCCTGGTCGGGCGGGTCCCGCCGGGCGCGGCGGGCGAGGATGGTGCTCCAGTCCGCAGCCTGGGCATCCACATTGATTCCGGCGCGGCGCATGCTCTGGATCAGCACCATGATGGCGGCGTTGTACTGCGGCCGGTCCGTCGGCTGCAGCACGATGATGCGTTCGCCGTTGTAGCCGGCTTGCCGCAGCAGCTCCTTCGCGCGTTCCACATTCGGCTGGCGGTAGGGTTCGGAGCCTACCTCGATGCCGTTGCCGGAGCCGCACATGAAGAAGGAACCGCAGAAGGGACGGTAGAGGCGCGGATTGCCCACTACCACCCGCATGTAGTCCTCCTGCCGCACCAGATGGGCGATGGCCTGACGGGCACGCGGGTCGTTGAAGGGCGGATGGAGCTGGTTCATCCGGATCAGCCCCTGGGTGCCCAGCGGGTCGATCTGGATGAGGCGCACCGACCGGTTGCGTTCCAGGATGCTGACGAAGTCGAGGGGCGGTGCCTCGAAATAGTCGATCTCGCCCGCGTTCAGCGCCGCCAGGGCGGTGTTCTGGTCCGGGATGTAGAGCCACTCCACCCGCTCCAGCAGCGCGCGCTTGCCGCCCGCGAGATAGTCGGCCGGTTCGGAACGCGGCTGGTAGTCCGGGTTGCGGCGATAGACGACGCGGTTGCCCGGGCGCCATTCCTCCCGCACGAAGATGAAGGGGCCGGAGCCGATGGTCTCGGTGATCTGGGTAGTGGCCGGGGTCTGGGCGATCCGCTCCGGCATCACGAACATCGGGTTGGCGGCCTTGCCCAGCGTCTCCAGCACCAGGCCGTAGCGTTCCTTCAGCCGGATGACGAATCGGCGGTCATCCAGCACATCGACGCTGGCGGTGAACTGCATCAACCGCTGGCCCATCGGGTCCCGCTGCCCCCAGCGGCGGAGGGAGGCTACGGCATCCGCCGCGCGCACCGGCTGGCCATCATGGAATTTCAGCCCCGGACGGAGGGTGATCGTCCATTCCAGCCGGTCTTCCGAGACCTGGTGCCCTTCCGCCATCTGCGGCTGCGGCTCGAAGCGGGAATTCAGGGCGTAGAGCGTGTCGTAGATCAGGTAGGCGTGACGGCCGGTGATGAAGGCGGTGGTCCAGACCGGATCGAGGATCTGCAGGTTCGCATGCACCACGACGCGGAGCGTGCCGCCTTCATTCGCCGGGGCCGGGCCGATCCCGCCAAGCAGGAGCAGCGCGGCAAGCAGCAGCCGGGCAATCATGCGGCACCTCCCGCCGGGCGAAATTTCGGCAGGGTCAGGCTGTCGTCCACCTTCTCGAACACCACTTCCAGCGGGTCGCCTACCTTCAGCGATTCCGGCTCGGCGCCCACCAGGTTGCTGATCATCATCGGTCCTTCCTCCAGCCCGACCAGGATGACGTTGTAGGGCAGATCCTCGCGGAAGCTGTCCCAATAGGCGCGGTGGAACCGCACCCAGGAGAGCAATTGGCCGCGGCCGGAAACCGGCGCCCAGCTCTGCCTGGCGGAAAGGCAGCGGGGGCAGACCGGCGAGCCGGGGTAATGGCTGTCGCCGCAGTCGTCGCAGCGCTGAACGGTCAGGGAATTGTTGCGCGCGGCGTCCCAGAAGCCCTTGCTGACCGCATCGATGCGCGGCCGCGGCTTGGCGGGGGTGGTGGTGCTCATCGGGGCCTCCGCTCAGCCGGGGGTGTAGATGATGGAGCGCGAGCAGGGCGTGGTGGCGACGAACTGCACCACCTCCGCGCCCTTCACCTGGCGCGCGCCGCATTCGCCGCGGATCTGGCGCACCGCCTCCACGTTCAGCGCCCAGCCCTGCATGTAGGAATTGGAGAGGTGGCCGCCATCGGTGTTGGTCGGCAGCTTCCCGCCGACCCGCAGCGTGCCGCCCTCCACGAAGGCGCCGGATTCGCCCTGGCCACAGAAGCCCAGGCCCTCCAGGCTGAACAGCACGGTGGGGCTGAAATTGTCGTAGCACATCAGCGCATCGACATCCTGCGGCCCGACCCCGGCCATGCCGTACACCTGGGAGGCGACGTCGCGCACCTCGTCATACCAGAAATTGATGTCGAAATTCGGCAGGGAAGCGTTGGTGAAGGCTTCCCGCGCACCGATGCCGGAGATCAGCACCGGCCTTTTCCTCAGGTCGCGCGCCCGCTCCTTCGTCGTCAGGATCAGGCAGACCGCGCCGTCATTGATGAGGCAGTAATCCAGCAGGCGCAGCGGCAGGGTGATGGGCCGCGCCGCCTCATGGTCGTCGATGGTGATGGGCTGCTTCATCACGGCATCGGGGTTGAGGCAGGCATGGTGGCGGATCGCCACCGAAACCTCGGCCAGCTGGCGCGTGGTGGTGCCGAACAGCGCCATGTGGCGCTGGAACATCAGCGCATGCGCTGCGCCCGGCGAGGTGAAGCCGAAGGCATCCCACACGCCGGGGCTTTCCTCGCCGCCGTAATTCACCCGGCGGGAACGGCCGATATTGGCGTAGATCAGTGCGGCATAATCACACAGGCCGGCATCCAGCGCGGCGGCCGCCTCGATGATGGCCATGGCCGACATCCGGCCATGCGGCGGGAATTGCACGGTCCAGCGCGGGTTCAAACCAAGGATCTCGCCCATGCGCGCATAGTAGGGCAGGCGGCAGACGCCGAGCCCGTCCACCTTGTCCTTGTCCAGCCCGCAATCCTCGATGGCGCGGCGGAAGGCTTCGGCACCCAGGCCGTAATCATCCGTGTGCGGGAAATTGCCGTAGGCGGTGTTGCCAACGCCGACCACGGCGATGCGGTCCTTCAGGCGATGGAACGCGGCGTTCATGCGCGCGGCCCGTGCGAAAGCCCGGCGGCCGCCAGGGACCGGCGCGCGCGGCGCGGCCGGATTGTCGTTGTCATCCTGGTGTTTCCTCTGCCCTTCCACCGGGGCCTGCCCCGGCGCGGAGCCTTTGATTTGGCGTTCTGCGAGGAAAGCTTATGCGCCCTGCGCCGGGCTGTCACCACGGAAACCGCCGCCGCGGGCGCAACCGCGGCAGCGGCCTGCCGCTGGCCTGGCAGGCCGGATTGCGCCTGCCGTTGCTACACCGGCAACCGCAGCCGGGCCCGCAGACCGCCCAGCGGGCTGTCCTCAAGCAGGATATCGCCACCATGGGCGCGCACGATGTCGCGGGCGATCGCCAGCCCCAGCCCTGTGCCATCCGGCGAGGAACCGGAGAAGGGTCGGAAGACCTTCTCCCGCTCCGCCGGCGGAATGCCGGGGCCGTCGTCGTCCACTGTCACCTCGGCCCAGGCGGGTGCCGTCCTGGCCTCGCCGGGCAGCTTGTCCGGCGTCACCGCCACCGCCACCCGTCGTGCATGGCGCCTGGCATTGTCCAGCAGGTTCGCCAGGCAGCGCCGCAGCGCGTCCGCGCGCAGCGGCAGCACCAGGCTCTGCGGCGC
>JAEWCI010000293.1 GCA_023390705.1 Pseudomonadota bacterium | reverse complement strand
TTACGCCGCCACGCGCGACGAGCCGGGGGCGGAGGGCACGTCCCGCCTCTCGCCGCACCTGCATTGGGGGGAAGTTTCGCCACGGCAGGTCTGGCACGCCGCCACGGCGGCGGGCGGCGCCGGGGCGGAGAAATTCCTCGGCGAGTTGCTGTGGCGGGAATTCGCCCATCACCTGCTCTGGCACCGGCCGGGCCTGCCGGAAGCGCCGCTGCGCGAGGGCTTCGCCCAGTTCCCCTGGCAGCCTGACGAAGCCCTGCTGCGCGCCTGGCAGCGCGGGCGCACCGGCTACCCCATCGTTGATGCCGGCATGCGCCAGCTCTGGCAGACTGGCTGGATGCACAACCGGGTGCGGATGGTCGCCGCCTCCTTCCTGGTGAAGCACCTGCTGCAGCCCTGGCAGCAGGGCGCCGCCTGGTTCCGGGATACGCTGCTGGATGCCGACCTGGCGAACAACAGCGCCTCCTGGCAATGGGTGGCGGGCTGCGGCAGCGACGCCGCGCCCTTCTTCCGTATCTTCAACCCGGTGCTGCAGGGCGAGAAATTCGACCCCGCCGGCCGCTATGTGCGGCGCTTCGTGCCGGAACTCGCCGGGCTGCCGGACCGATGGCTGCACCGCCCCTGGGAAGCGCCCGAGCCGGTGCTGCGGAGCGCCGGCATCCGGCTGGGGCGGGACTATCCCCGCCCGGTGGTGGACCACGCCACCGCCCGGCAGCGCGCGCTGGAAGCCTTCGCCACGCTGCGTGAGGCGACCGCGGATGCGGAGGCCCTGGCATGACCAGCAGCGAGGCGCTGGCCGAGCTGCGCCGGCGTGGCTTCCTCGGCATCCGCGTGGTCGGGGACGTGCATGGCGAGGCGCAGAGCTTCGCCCATGCGGTGGAAGGCGCGCGGGAGGCCGGGCTGTATCTCCTGCAACTCGGCGACCTGACGGACTACGGCCCGGACAGCCCCGGCGTGCTGCGGCTGATGTTCGAGGTGCTGGACCGCAGCGCCGGGCGCTTCCTGCTGGGCAACCACGACCACAAATTGCGCCGCGCCCTGACCGGCCAGCGGGTGAACCAGGCCGCCGAGGGGCTGGGCCTGACCCTGGCGCAGCTCGGCGAGGACCCGGAGGGCGAGGCGCTGGCCCGCCGCGCCATCGAGGAGATCGCCCGGGCCCCGGCCTGGCTGCGGCTGGGCCCCTGGATCTTCGTCCATGGCGGCTACCACCCCGGCATGCTGCACCAGCCGCCCCCGGAAGGCGCCGGGGCGGAGCGGCCGCAGCCGGTGGTCACGCGGGCGCTGTTCGGCCAGGTGACCGGACGGATGCGCACGGATGGCTACCCGGAGCGGGTGCTGGACTGGGTGGACCGCATCCCATCCGGCCTGACCGTCTATTGCGGCCATGACCGCCGTTCGGTGAACGGCCGCCCCTTCGTGCAGGCCGGCGCGGCCGGCGGCCGGGCGGTGTTCCTGGACACCGGCGCCGGCAAGGGCGGGCATCTGTCCTGGATCGACCTGCGGTTCTGACCCAGGCGATGGCAGCCCTCGGGTGCCGGGCGGGCGCATCCGCACCCCCTGGCTCGCGCCACCAGCGCGCCTTCAGCCGAAGTGTACACGGTTCGGCCTGGAAAATGCGCCATGAACAAAGGCCGGCAGGCTGCTGAAGAACTCCTGCCGCCCCCTCCATCGTCATGGCCGGGCGCCTACACCCGCCGCAGCAGCACGATGCGGTTGCTGTTGGTGCCGCCTTCATTGTTGGACACACCCCAGCAATGCGCCGTCTTGGTGAAGGCCTGCCGGTTCAGGATGACGGCCAGGCGCTCGAAGGGCAGGCCCTCGGCGGCCTGCCAGACCAGGCGTTCCAGCAGCACCCTGCCCTTGCGCACCTCGCCGACCTCGAAGGCGATGTGCCCGCCCGGCCGCAGCAGCCGCGCCTGTTCGGCCAGCACCGCGCGCACCATGGCAGCCCAGGCCGCCTCGCCACGATGCATGGCGATCGGCACCGCCTCGGCCTCGATGCCCGCGAACCAGCAGCGCAGCCAGTTGTCATCGGCATACTGCACCACGTCGAGGAAGGGCGGCGAGGTGACGACCAGCGCCACCGAGGCATCGGCAATCCCGGGCGTCGCCTCGGCCGGGCCGGTGCAGAGCATGGCGGGCGGGCCCGGCGGCGGCGCGCCATCGGCCAGCAGGGCGCGGCTCTTCTTCAGGATGACGGCGGCGAGGTCGCGCTCCGGCGGCACCAGGCCGAGCCGGGCATTGATCCGCCGCTGCGCCTCGACGCTGACCGCCTGGTTGGGTGGCATGGTGCGGCCGGAGAAGAAGCCCGGCGAATGCCCCGTCAGCCGGTTCAGCGCCACCATGCGGACCCAGTCCAGCACCGGGTCGGGCGCGGCTTCCTCCAGCGGTGCCTCGCGCAGCAGCCAGGCGTGCAGGGCGCAGAGCCGGCGCAGCGTGGCCGGGTGGTAGAAGGCCAGCAGGTCCTCGCGCCAGGGCGCCGCTGATTCCCAGGGTATGTCGCGCAGCCGGGCGGCGACCCGTTCCAGCGGCGGCGGGCGCAACCTGGGGCGGGTCAGCAGCACGGAGAGCGGGTTGATGTCGTTGCCCAGCGGCCGGCGCCCCATCAACGCGGCCTGGACCGGCGTGGTGCCGCGGCCCATGAAGGGGTCGTGCACCGCCTCGCCCGGCGCGGTCAGGCCGGCGATGAAAAATTCCGGCAGTTGCGGCTTGAAGCAGGCACGGTAGCTGACCTCATGGATGGCGTGGCCGCGGCGCTGCCCGGCGGTCCAGAACTGATTGGCGAGATAGGGGATGCCGCCTTCCTCCCGGGCTTCGGTCGTGCCGCCGAAGCCGGTGAAGCCGCGCACCGCGGCAAGGAAGCGTTCGGAAGCGGCCGGCGGCATCATCAGACCTGTTCTACAATGCGACGGCGCCCCGTACCAGCCCATGGCCTGCTGATCGGGCGACTTCCATGCTGCCGGCCGCTTTACGCCTCCAGGCCGTGCAGCCCCTGCGCCGATCGGGCGGCTCGTATCTGGCCGGCCGATTCACGCCTCCGGGCCATACGGCCCTGCGCCGATCGGGCGGCTCAGCCCCACAGCTTCGGGTTCAGCAGCACCTCCGCCATCCTGGCGGAAATCGCCGTCAGCAGCTTCTCCCCCTTCTCCGCCGTGGCAACGCGTGCATCACCGATGACACCGCTCGGCGAGACATCGCGGAAGGAACGCCGCAGCGCCAGGCCGGAAGGCTGCCCCTCCACCCGCGTGGAATGCGGGCCATGCGCCTCCGCCAGCCGGTCCTGGCGCACGCTGTCCGGCCGCAGCGCCAGCATCATGCTGGTCTCGGCCTCGCAGGCATGCATCAGTCCCGGCTGGCGTTCCAGCAGCGGGGCGATCACCTCCGGCGCCACATGCCAGTAGGTGCCGCCCGCCACCCTGATGCCAAATTCCGTGCTGAAGGCGGTGGCCGCGACGGCGATCGCCTCGGCATTGCCGCCATGGCCGTTCAGCAGCATCACCCGCCGGAAGCCGCAGCGTGCCGCCGACTGCACGATGCCGCGCAGCACGCCGGCGAAGCTGGCGTAGTCCAGCGTGACCGTGCCGCCGAAGGCCATGTGGTGTTCGGCCAGCCCGGTCCAGACGCAGGGCATCACCACCACAGGCCGCCCCGCCGCGGCGATGCGCTGCGCGGTGCCCAGCGCCACCGCCGAGGCCAGCACGATGTCCACGCCGGTCGCCAGATGCGGCCCGTGCTGTTCCAGGGAAGCGACCGGCACGATCACCAGCGCATCCGCTTCCGCCCGCGCCCGCAGCTCCGCCGCGGTCAGGCGCATCCATTCCAGCTCGCCTTCCATGCCGCCTCTCCGATCCTCCCGCCGAACCCTGCCAGCCCGCGGCGGAATCCGGCGCCGCGCCACCTGCCGCGCCACCTGCCGCGCCATGCGGCAGCCGTCATGCCCGTTCGTAGGTGACGGTGCTGCCATCCTCGCCGCGCGTCCGCCAGTCCAGCCAGGTGCCGTCGGCGGCGTAGCGTCCCTCGCCCTCCGCCTCGCCGCCGGCATGCCAGCGCGTGACGCCGCCCGGCAATGCCTCGCGCCGCCACTGCACGCGCAGCAGCCGGCCGGTATTGGCATCGAACAGCGGCCTCTGGTCGAAACGGCCGGGGTCCCACCAGGAAAGCGGCGCCGCCTCGGCCGGCAGGCGCTGCGTGCCCTCCGGCCCGTTCACCACCAGCCCGCCACCCTCGGCCCGGATGGTCGCCTCGGTGACGCGGCCGTTGCGGTCGGTGCGGGAGGTGACGGCGCGCAGCCTGTTGCCCGCCCAGATCTCCTCGAAGCGGTGGGTGTAGCGGAAGACGGTGATGCCCAGCAGCCGCACCGCGATATCCACCTCGGTCCGCGCCGCCAGGCCCCCGGCCGTGTCGCGGAACGATACCCGGTGGGTACCGATGGCCGAGCCCTCCCGCATCACGCGGAAGCGGATTTCCGGCGGGGCCGCCCACGCGGCGCGGGGCCGCGTGCCGGCCAGGGCCAGCCCGCCCAGGATCAGCCGGCGCGGGATCAGCCGCGGTGCAGGCTCGGCCATGGTGCATTCCTCCGATCACGCCGAAGATAGTCCCTTACGCGTCCCGGGTAAGGGGCGCGACATCTCGCGGCTTCCATGGCAACATCACGGCGATGCGCCAACTCCTGCTGTTGCGGCACGCGAAATCGTCCTGGGACGACCCCCGCCTGTCCGACCACGCCCGCCCGCTGAACGCCCGCGGCCGCCGTGCCGCCGCGACCATGGCGCAGGCCATGCGTGACTTGCGCCTGGTGCCGGATGTGGTGCTGGTCTCCTCCGCCCGCCGCGCGCTGCAGACCCTGGAAGAACTGATCCCCTTCGACGACGGCCCGCTGATCGAGCCGATGGACGATCTGTATCTCGCCCCCTGGCAGAAGCTGCTGGAGGTGCTGCAGACTTCGCCGGAAACCGCGCGCAGCGTATTGCTGATCGGCCACAATCCCGGCCTGCACGAACTCGCCCTGGCGCTGATCGGCGAGGACGGGCTGCCACGCGCCGGCAGGGCCGGGGCAAGGCTGGCCGAGGGCTACCCGACCGGCGCCCTGGCGGAATTCACCATCGCCCCGCCCTGGCGCCAATTGGCGCCGGGCATGGCAAGGCTGGTGCGTTTTTTGGCCCCGCGCGACCTGGCCAGGGAGCAGCCGGAGGTCCCGGCCTGAACGAGATCACCCTGGCCAGCGCCGAAGAGCCGTTGGCCGCCCCTCTCGCCGACTTCCCGCCCGACTTCGCGCTTGAGTTGGCGCTGGCTCCCGCCGCGCTGCCGGCGCTGCGGCGGCACCCGGCCGTGCTGGCCGCCCGCC
>JAEWCI010000282.1 GCA_023390705.1 Pseudomonadota bacterium | reverse complement strand
TCCCGGCGCCCACGGGGGTTGGGAGAGAAATGGACATGAACACCACCGCCGCAGCGACGCGCCGCGCGATGCTCGCCCTGCCGGGCCTGCTCACCGCCACCATCAGCCGTGCCCAGGCCCCCTGGCCCGACCGCCCGGTGCGGCTGCTGATCGGCTACCCGCCGGGCGGGCCGACCGACTTCCTCGGTCGCCTGGCTGCTAGCGGCCTCCAGACGGCCTGGGGACAGACCGTGGTGGTGGAAAACCGTGCCGGCGCCTCCTCCTCGGTCGCGGCGGAGGTGGTTGCGCGCGCTGCGCCGGACGGGCTGACCCTCTTCTTCGCCTCGAATGCTGTCGTGCTGAACGCGGCGGTCCATCCCAGCCTGCCCTATGCCCTGCCCGACAGCTTCGCCCCGGTGGGCACCTTCTGCACCGCGCCCAACGTCTTCTGGTGCGCCGCGAAGCAACCCTGGCGCGACCTGGAGGCGGTGGCTGCCGCGGCCCGCGCCCAGCCCGGCACACTGGCCTATGGTAGCACCGGCGTGGGCGGCACCGGGCATTTCGGCGGGGAGACGCTGTGCCGGGCACTCGGCATCTCCCTGACCCATGTGCCCTATCGCGGCACCGCGCCCTTGATGCAGGACGTGATCGGCGGCCGCGTGCCGCTGCTGGCCCATGGGATGGCAGGCGCGGTGGGCCCCTACCAGGCGGGGCACATCCGACCGCTCGCCATACTCGGGCCGAAACGCGCTCCGGAACTGCCGGAGGTGCCGACCATGGCGGAACTGGGCCGCCCTGTGCCGGATTCCGGCGTGTGGTTCGGCATCATGGCTCCGGCCGGAACACCGCCCGCCCTCGTGACGCGCATGGCACAGGATTTGGAGGCACTCGCCGGCACCGCCGATACCCGCGCGAAACTCGCCACTCAGGCCGCGGTGCCGGATTTCGTGGGGCCGCAGGAATTCGCGACACGCATCCGTACGGAGCTCGCGACCTGGCGGGAGATCGCACGGAGCGTGGGAATCAAGGCGGAGTAATTGGTTGGGCAATGGCCCTAAGCGGCCGCGGCTCGACGAGACCAGCCCAAGGTCGCCTATGATCAGCGGCAGCGCCTAACGCGGCACACAAGGAGAGATTGGGCTGGGTAGAACTGCTGCGCCAAGCCTGCCCCCGTCGCTTTAAGGTCTGTGCTGCGGTGGTCAGCAGTGTTGGAGGGGAGGGAAGCCGCGTGCACTCGAGTGCACACGGTGCCGAATTCCCCGATATGGGGCCCAGAGCAACTCGACGACCCGGCGGCAGCTCTCTAAGCAGCAGCAGAGCTGCCAGGGTCGAGCCCTCCGCCGCTTCGGGCGCGGCTCCGACGAGATACTACAGGCTCGGTAGGCCCGCATTTCCAAGCGGGTGTACCGGCTGGTGCTAGGCGTTCGGACAGCCACGACCACCGAGAGTGCCGGCCGTGAATCTGCCCGTTTCCGACCGAACCGTGGCGCCATGCCGATGTTTGTCGGACATGGTGCGCGTGGCCGGCTACCCGCCCTCAGCGTTCGTCCCGCGCATCTCTTCCGCGGAAGTCAGCAGCTGGTGTGCAGAGCTGACGGCAGCCTGCAGCCCGCCGGGCTTGCTGCTGATCAGGATGGCGGCGGCATGTCGGATCAGAGAGACGGCCTGCCAGGCGTTCGCTGCACGGTCGGCCAGCATGGGCTCGAGGTCGTCAATCCTTGCCAGAATTGCTTCCGCCTCTTCGACGAAAGGCCGGTCAGCAGCCGTCGCCTGACCAAAGGACGAGAGCGGCACCCTCTCGGTTCGGTAGTGCTCGATGGTGCGCTCGATCCCCTGCGCCTGGATGGCGTTGCCACCGGAGGCGGTCAGGATCACCTGATGATCGAGGAGGCGTTCCCCATGGCGGGGCCAATTGATCCCCGGGAGGAGGAGCCCCTGACTGTCGAGTTCGACCAGCCCGTCGGCAAGGGCGGTGACGATGTAGCCATCGCTAAGCGGTACCTTGTCCGAAAGCTCCATCGTGACCTGAAAGGTCAAGATCCGGGTAGCGCTGCGAGGGGCGCGTTTCTGGCGGGCAGGTGAGCTCGTCAATGGAAAGTCCTCCTGGGCTTGCGCGGCTGGAAGTGATGCAGCCTGGGCGGGTGACGACGGATGAGCGGGACGTACGACTTGACGACCAGGAAGATGCTGGCCGGATCGCTGGCCTGCTGCAGGGAAAGTAGCAAATCCGGTCCGGCACGGAATGCGGCGCCATGTCGTAAAGTCACCAGCTTATCGCCCGGAAAAAAGAACTCTGCAGCACTCCTGTTCTCGAACATTCTGCGGAGCGTCCAGATATCATTTTTATCGATCCGGACGCCCCGTTCGACACTCAACGTGATGCATATCGGCATATAAAGCCCTCCTCTGCCGAAAATACTGACAGAAGGCGCCGAGTGGTCAATTAATAATGCAAAATGCTCCTCAGAAAAATTATTATTATTAAAATGGCAATCCAGCGGGGCGGCACCGGGGCGAGAGGTGCTGTTTGTGCTATCTCAAGGGCAGTTCGAATAACGGAAGTGCTCGTCAAGTTGGTGGAAATTGCTGACGGGCATGAGGCGGCCACGGCTCAGGCAGCCTTTGTGTGGCAGTGGCGGGGCATCGTTGGCGAGTGCTGATACGGAAGAGGCTCTCAGCCAGTGCGGCCGTGTACAGTGTGGCCTGCAAGGCCTGGACCGTCGGCCTGCTTCGGCACGCGGGCTTGGCTGCACATCACCGGAAATCCCTGCTCTTCCCGAAGCTGGGCCGCGGCGCGGCCGAGCCGGGATCAGGCCGCCGTACCTCATCCGCCCGGCCCAGCGTCCTGTTCGCCCAGTCCGCACCGGCACCAGCCTGGCGCAACCCATCCAGCAGGTCGGAGCGGTCAGTCAGCCGGCGGGCGATGACATGGATGATCGGCACCTCGGCCTTCGCCGCCTCGCGCTCCACGCGGCCTTCCACCAACAGCAGCCGGGCGCCGAGCAGCGCCGGCCGGTCACGCTCGCCGATCTGGGCATAGACGACGATATTGGCCTGCCCGTGCTCATCCTCGACGGTGACGAAGACGACGCCCTTGGCGGTGCCGGGGCGCTGGCGCATCAGCACCAGGCCGGGCAGCCGCACCCAGGCCCCCTGGCGCATGGCGGCCAGCTTGCGGGTGTCGTGCAGGCCGAGGTGGTCGAGCTGCGGCCGCAGCAGCGCCAGTGGATGGCGCCGCAGTGTCAGGCCGGTGGCGACGTAGTCCTCGACCACGGCTTCACCCTCCTGCTCCGCGGGCAGGCTGGCGGTGGGCTCCGGCAGTAGCGGTCCCTCGCTGGCGGCGGCCTCGAACAGCGGCCCGATGGCAACGCCCTTCTTCGCCACGGCAGCGGCATCCCACAGCGCGGCCCGGCGCCCATGGCCCAGGCCGGTGAAGGCATTCGCCGCCGCCAGCGCCTCCAACGCCGTCCGGCCGATCCCGGCCCGCCGCGCCACCTCCTCGATGTTGGCGAAGGGCGCGCCGTTGCCCGAGCGACGTGCCTTGGCCACCGCCTTGCCATCCTCGGCAGCAAGGCCGGCCACCATCCGCAGACCGAGCCGCAGCGCCAGGCCCTCGGCGCTGGCCGCCTCGGGTTCCAGGGAGCAGTCCCACTCGCTCTGGTTCACCTCGACCGGCCGCACCACCACCCGATGCTCGCGGGCGTCCCGCACGATCTGGGCCGGGGCGTAGAAGCCCATCGGCTGGCTGTTCAGCAGGGCGGCGGCAAAGACCGCCGGGTGGTGGCATTTCAGCCAGGCCGAGGCATAGGCGAGATGGGCAAAGGAGGCAGCGTGGCTTTCGGGGAAGCCGTAGGAGCCGAACCCCTCGATCTGCTTGAACACCCGCTCGGCCAGTGCCGGCTCATAGCCCCGCCGGACCATGCCGCTCACCAGCTTGTCGCGGTACTGGGCGACGCCCTGGGTATATTTGAAGGTCGCCATCGCCTTGCGCAGCCTGTCGGCCTCATCGGGGCTGAATTTGGCGGCGACGATCGCCACCCGCATGGCCTGCTCCTGGAACAGCGGCACGCCGAGCGTCTTGCTCAGCACCCGTTCCAGCTCATCCGGTTCGCCCTCGTTGGGGTGGGGCCGGGGGTAGACCACCTTCTCCTCGCCCCAGCGGCGGCGGAGATAGGGGTGGACCATGTCGCCCTGGATCGGGCCGGGGCGGATGATCGCCACCTGGACCACCAGGTCATAGAAGCAGGCCGGCCGCAGCCGCGGCAGCATGTTCATCTGCGCCCGGCTCTCGACCTGGAAGACGCCGACTGAATCCGCCCGGCGCAGCATGGCATAGGTTGCGGGGCAGTCCTTGGGGAGGCCGGCCAGATCGAGGCTGCGGCGGTGATGCCGCTGCACCAGCTCGAAGCCGCGGCGCAGGCAGGAGAGCATGCCGAGCGCCAGCAGATCGACCTTCATCATGCCGAGCGCGTCGATGTCGTCCTTGTCCCATTCCAGCACGGTGCGGCCGGGCATGGCGGCATTGCTGACCACCGCCGTCTCGATCAACGGGCCGCGGGTGATGACGAAGCCGCCGACATGGGTGGCGAGGTGGCGAGGGAAGTCCTGCACCTCCTCGGCCAGTTCCATGGCCAGGGCGAGCCGCGGGTCGGCGGGGTCGAGCCCTTCGGCCGCGACCAGCTCGGCAAAGCTGCGGTCCCGCCCGGCACCCCAGGTCGCGGCGGCCAGCTTGCCGGTGATGTCCTCCGACAGGCCCAGTGCCTTGCCGACCTCGCGGATGGCCGATTTCGGCCGGTAGCGGATGACGGTGGCGACGATGGCAGCGCGGTGGCGGCCATAGCGTTCATAGACGTGCTGGATCACCTCCTCGCGCCGCTCATGCTCGAAATCGACATCGATGTCGGGCGGCTCGTCGCGGGAGGCGGAGACGAACCGCTCGAACAGCAGGTCGTGCTTGTCGGGATCGACGGCGGTGATGCCCAGCACGTAGCAGACGGTGGAGTTGGCCGCCGAGCCACGGCCCTGGCAGAGGATGCCGCGCTGCCGGGCAAAGCGGACCACCTCATCGACGGTCAGGAAGTAAGGGGCGTAGCCAAGCTGCTCGATCAGCCCCAGCTCATGCCGCAGCCGCTGTCGAATGGCCTCGGGGGCACCGTCCGGCCAGCGTTCGGCCAGTGCCGTCTCCACCCGCGCAGCCAATGTCTCCTGCGGCGTGCGGCCGGGTTCGAGGATTTCGTCGGGGTATTCGTGCTGCAACTCGGACAGCGAGAAGCCAGAGCCGGCCTCCAGCACCCGGATGGTGTTGGCCAGGGCCTGCGGATAGTCCCGGAACAGCCGCGCCATCTCGGCCAGGGGCTTGAGGTGGCGCTCGGCATTCGGCTCGGCGGCATAGCCCAGCGCATCGACCGTGGTCCGCAGGCGAATGGCGGACAGCACATCGGCCAGCCGGCGCCGGCCTGGTTCGTGGTAGCGGACATCATTGGTGGCGAGCAGTTCGGCGCCAGCCGCCGCGGCAATGCCGGCCAGGTCGGCCAGGTGCTGGCGGTCGCGGCCTCGGTAGGTACAGGCGGCGGCCACCAGCAGGGGCAGCGCCAGGCGGCCACCCAGTGCCGCTACATCCGCCCGCAGGCGTTCGGCAAAGCCGTCGTCCAGCACGGCAGGCGGGACCGCGGCCAGCACCCAATCCCCGGCCTGCGCCAGCACCTGGGCGCGGCTGAGATGGCACTGGTCCTTTGGCGCCGCCATGCGCCCCAGCGACAGCAGGCGGGTCAGCCGGCCATAGCCGCTGCGGCTGGTCGGCCAGACCAGGTATGTGCTGCCGTCCTGCAACACCAGCCGGGCACCGACCACGAAGCGCAGGCCCACCTCCCGGGCCGCGACATGGGCGCGCACCACGCCGGCCAGCGAGTTGTTGTCGCACAGGCCGATCCCGGCATGGCCGAGCGCGGCGGCGGTGCTGACCAGCTCGGCGGGATGGCTGGCGCTGTCCAGCAGCGAGAAGTTCGACCGCGCCGCGACCTCGGCATAGGCCGCCATGGCCCTAGCCGGCGCTATGGGCCGGCCGTGGCCGGCGCTTCATCACCACGAAGCCTGCCCGGGTGAGGTGCTGCACCAGGTGCTCGGCGGCGATGCCGGCGGCGAAGTCCCAGCCGGCAGAGGTGCGGCGCGGCTTGCCCCGCTCGTCATGGCGCAGGGCATAGGCCAGGGCCTCCGCCACCTCCTCGGCCGAAGCCGGGGCGAGCGAGGCGGGATCGGGCAGCGTCATGGCGTGACCTCAGCTTTGGGGGGTGTTGCGCAGGGCATGGGCGGCGCCGTCATGGCAGGTGGCCGTGCAGCAGCCAGCGATCGGCGGCCTGGCAGAGCCAGAGCCGCGCGCCCGAAGCCAGCTCAACCTGCCAGTAGTCACGCCGTGGCTGGTCGGGGCGGCCGCGCCACCATGCGGGCTCCAGCCGTAGCGGTCCTGCCGCCTGGCGGACGCGATGCGCGGCGCCCTGCCAGTGCACCAGGGCAGGCGGACCGTCCGGCAGCGCCGCCACTACCGCCACGAGCTGCGGCCGGCGCAGCAGCAGCACCGGCGCTGGTTGCAATCCCCAGCCGGGCGGCAGTGGCGGCACCGGCTTATGCGGGGCGAGCGCCCGCACCGCGTATTCCGGCCAATGGCTGGCGACCGGGGCGAGGCGCCACACCCGCAGGCGCTGGCCGAGGCGGTCCAGCAGTTGCGCCAGGGCCTCCGCATCCTGCCTCCGTCCTGCACCGATGCCGAAGCTGTTCTGACTGCCCGGCATTGGGTCGGTGGCCCAGGCTTCCAGGGTAAAGCGTTCGAGGCCGAGGCCGGGCTCCAGCCGCTCCAGCCGCTCGGCGAAGAGCCGCCGCAGATGCGCCGGCTCGCGTTCCGGCATGCCGGTGCCGATCGACACCCGCTGCACTGCCCCATCGACCCGCCAGGCCGACAGGGCAACGC
>JAEWCI010000250.1 GCA_023390705.1 Pseudomonadota bacterium | reverse complement strand
CCGCCGCCCTTGCCGCCGCGGTGGCCGAGCGCGGCTTGCGCGACCTGCCCTGGACCGACACGGCCCGGCAGGTGCAGGCCCGGCTGCAGTGGATGCGGCGGGCCGAGGGCGAGTCCTGGCCGGATGTCAGCGATGCCGCGCTGATCGCCGGGGTGCAGGACTGGCTGGCGCCGCAGCTTGCCGGCAGGACCAGGCTTGCCGAATTGGCCGCGCTGAACCTGCCGGAGATCCTGCTCTCCGCCCTGTCCTGGGAGCAAAGGCAGCGGCTGGACCGCGCCCTGCCGGCCCGCCTGCCGCTGCTGGCCGGCCGCAGCGCCGCCATCGACTACGCCCGCGAGGTGCCCACCTTGGAAGCCCGCGCCCAGCACCTCTATGGACTGAGCAACCTGCCGAAGCTGGCCGAGGGACGGGTGCCACTGCAGGTCGCGCTGCTCTCCCCGGCCGGCCGGCCCATCGCCATCACCGGCGACCTCGCTGCCTTCTGGCAGGGCGGCTGGCTGGATGCGCGCAAGGACATGCGCGGCCGCTACCCGAAGCATGACTGGCCGGAGAACCCCGCCGTCGCACAGCCACCGCCGGAGCGGCGGCGGTAATCCGGTTCCGGCCGCCGGCTACCCGGCTGGCGACCCGCAGGGAACATCCGCAAATCCTTCCGAAGCCTCGGAATCCTTCTGGCGTCCTCTCGCAGGTCGGGCTTATGGTGCCGCGCCGTTCGATTGCAACGAAATGGAGAAGTGTTCATGAGTGGCGCACTGTCGGCGCATGTCCAGAAGAACATGTGGTTGTGGATTGTTATTTTCCTTGGACTGACGGCTTTCACGGGCACGATGCGGTATTTTTCTGGAGCCGGTGCCCATTGGGGCGACTTGATGGCGCTGTCCGGGGCAACTCTTGGTGGCCTGATCATGATGAAGAGCGCAAATGACGGCGCCGACCCCTTGATCGAGGATGATGCGGCCTGAACAGGTCTTGCGCCTGGGGAACCGAAGGTATTTCGGTGCTGGTCGCCCGCAGGGCGGCCCCCCGGGTTGCATCCCTGCTTTCAGCCCGGCCGGCAGGATTGCCGCCGGCCACCATGCCGGGCGAGGGGCTCCCGGCGCTGTGGCGTGTCCGCTTGCAACCCCGGGAGTTCCGTTCCTGCGACGGCAGAGGTTGAAGGAACGCATCCATCCGCCCAGACTCTAGGGGAAGCATGGGCCCGGCCGAGTCCGCCGGCCCTCCGCCGCTGCGAGGACCTGCCCCCGATGATTCACCCGACGTCTCGTCGCCGCCTTGGCCTTGGTCTCGCCGTACTCGGCTTGGCGGGCCCCGGGCTGCTTTCGGGTTGTGCGCCTCCGGCGGCGGCGCAGCGTGGCATGGTCATGGCGGTGCCCGATTTCGCCGACCTGGCGGAGCGGGTGCTGCCGGCCGTCGTCAACATCGCCGTCACCAGCGAGCAGGCGGCACAATTGCCGCCGGAACTCCGTGGTACGCCCTTCGAGCGCTACTTCCGTGAACGCTTCCGTGGCCGCCGCCAGGAAGTGACCGGCGCCGGCTCGGGCTTCATCATCGATCCGGGCGGCCATATCGTCACCAACAACCATGTGGTCGGCACCGCCAGCCGCGTCGTCGTCTCCCTTCAGGACGGCACGGAGCTGCCGGCCCAGGTCATCGGCAGCGACGACCTCACGGACCTCGCACTGCTGCGGGTTCAGCCACGCTCATCGCTCTCGGCGGTGCCCTGGGGCAGTTCCTCCGCGCTCAGGGTCGGGCAATGGGTGCTCTCGGCCGGCAATCCCTTCGGCCTGGGCGGCACCGTCACCTCGGGCATCGTCTCCGCCCGGGGCAGGGAGATCGGCGCCGGCCCCTTCGACGATTTCCTGCAGACCGACGCCGCCATCAACCCCGGCAACTCGGGAGGCCCCCTGTTCAACATGGCCGGCGAGGTGGTGGGCATCTCGACGGCCATCTACTCGCCCTCCGGCGCCAATGCCGGCATCGGCTTCGCCACCCCCTCGGACCTCGCCCGGCCGGTGATCGAGCAGTTGATGCGCGGGGGCAGGGTGGAGCGTGGCTGGCTTGGCGTCTCGGTGCAGGACATCCCGGCAAGGGAAGGCCGTGCCCGGGGCAACGGCGTGGTGGTGGCAGGCGTGGAGCGGGGCAGCCCGGCCGCCCGTGCCGGGCTGCGGCCAGGCGATGTCGTGGTGGCGCTGAACGCCGAACGGGTGGAAACCTCCCGTGCCCTGGTGCGCAACGTGGCGGCGGTGCCGCCTGGGCAGACGGTGCGGCTGACGATATTGCGTGACGGCCGGCAACAGGAATTGCCTGTGCAGGTCGGCCGCCGTCCGGCACAGGCCGCGCGCGCAGGCCTCTTGGAACGTTAGGAACAACAGCCGATGCGAATCCTCCTGGTAGAGGACGATGCCGAGGTCGCCCGCTTCGTGCGCAAGGGCCTGCAGGAAGCCGGGCACACCGTGGAACACGCGGCGAACGGCCGGGACGGGCTGTTCCTCGCGGCGTCCGAGCAGTTCGACCTGCTGGTGCTGGATCGCATGCTGCCCGGCGGCGTGGACGGGGTCAGGCTGGTCGAAACCCTGCGCAGCCAGGGCAACCGTTCTCCGGTGCTGTTCCTTTCCGCCCATTCCGCGGTGGATGAGCGCGTGCGGGGGCTGAAGGCCGGCGGCGACGACTACCTGACCAAGCCTTTCGCCTTCGCGGAATTGCTGGCGCGGGTGGAGGCCCTGGGCCGCCGCCCCTCCGTGGACGCCCCGGCCACCCGGCTGCGGGTGGCGGATCTGGAACTGGACCTGCTTTCGCGCACCGTCACCCGGGCCGGCCGGCGCATCGAGGTGCAGCCCCGCGAATTCCGGCTGCTGGAGCACCTGATGCGCCATGCCGGCCAGGTGGTGACCCGCACCATGCTGCTGGAGAAGGTGTGGGACTACCATTTCGACCCGCAGACCAATGTGATCGACGTCCATGTCAGCCGGCTGCGCCAGAAGATCGACAAGGGCTTCGACAAGCCGCTGATCCACACCGTCCGCAACGCGGGCTACATGATCCGGGCCGAACCCTGAAGGCGCCACGCCCTGCCACCAGGGCAATCCGCCCGGCCTGTGCCGTTCGGCCATGCCGCGTGAACCGGGTTCCCGCATGACTGAGCGGAAGCCGCAGGCGGATGGGCTGCCCAGTGCCGCATTCGCCCCACCCGGGCTGCTCAGGAGCGCCGGGTTCCGCTTCGCGGTGTTGTTCGCCGCGCTGTTCGCGACCGCGGCGGTGGCGCTGGTGGCGGTGCTGTGGTGGGCCACGGCCGGGGCGCTGGACCGCCAGACGGACGCCGCCATCCGCGCCGATATCACCGCCCTGACGGAGCGCTGGCGCGAGGCCGGCGCCACGGGCCTGGCCGATGCGATCGAGGAGCGGCTGGCGACCGATGTGGAGAATGACCAGATCTATCTCCTGCGGGAGGCCGGCACCGACCGCCGCCTGGCGGGCAACCTGGACCGCTGGCCGCCGGAGGCGAATGGCGGCAACCGCGTCTGGTTCCATACCCGGGTGCTGCACGATGGCATCGTCACCGATGCCCGGGTCTTTCAACTGAACCTGCCCGGGCTTGAACTGCTGGTCGGCCGCGACGAGACGGAGCAGGCGCAATTGCGCCGGCTGCTGACCGAAGGCGTGCTCTGGGCCTCCGGTTCGGTCATCATCCTGGCCCTGTTCGGCGCCTGGCTGATGCGCCACATCCTGCTGCGACGCCTGCAGCCGAGCTTCGACACGATCGCGGCGATCGCCGGTGGCGACCTCTCCCGCCGGGTCGCCACGACAGGGCGCGGCGACGAGTTCGAGAGCTTGGCCCTGACCCTGAACGCCATGCTGGACCGCATCCACCGGCTGATGGAGGGCGTGCGCGGGGTTTCCGACGCCATCGCCCATGACCTGCGGACCCCGATCGCCCGGGCCCGGGCGAAGCTGGAGGATGCGCTGGACCGGGCGCCCAATGCCACCACCCCGGAAGGCGCAGCGCTGCGGGCGGCGGTGGCCCAGGGCATCGCCGACCTGGACGGCATCAGCCGCATCTTCCAGGCGCTGCTGCGCATTGCCGAGGCCGAGGCCGGCGCCCGCCGTGCCGCCTTCGCCAGTTTCGACCTCACGCCGGTGCTGGCCGATGTCGCCGACTTCTACGGCGCGGCGGCCGAGGCCCGTGGCCAGCGCCTGATCGTCGCACTGCCGCCGCACCTGGAAATGCTCGGTGATCGCGACCTGCTTCTGCAGGCGGTGGCGAACCTGCTGGACAACGCCATCAAGTTCACTCCGGCCGAAGGCACGGTGAACCTTACGGCACAGCGGCGCAGTGGCTGGCTGGAAGTGGTGGTCTGTGACGACGGCCCTGGCATCTCCGCCGAGGACCGCAGCCATGCCGGGCAGCGCTTCTTCCGCGCCGACAAGGCGCGCGCCACGCCCGGTTCCGGACTCGGCCTGTCCCTGGTGCAGGCGGTGGCACATCTGCATGGCGGGGATCTGCTGCTGTCCGACGCCAGGCCGGACCGGGAGCCACCGGGCCTGCGGGCGGTCATCCGCCTGCCGGGTCCTGCACCGCGAGCCATGACCCATACGTCATCTTGAGCCCATTCGATGGTGACACCGGCTGGCGCATCCTGTTCGCCATGCTCGCCTTGGTCCTGCCTTCGACGCTCGCGGTAGCCCTGACGGTTTCCTCGATGGTGAAGGAGCCGGGCGTACGCCTGACCACCGAGACGGCCGAATACTGCCGCGTGCTCGCAGCGCGGGTGGCCGCCCTGCCGAATGGTGGGGAAGAGCCCACGCGCAGCATTGCCGCCGAAGGCGTGCGGCTTTGCCATACGGGCTATGTCCGCACCGGCGTGGCCAAGCTGCGCCGTGCCCTGCGCGCCGCCCATCAAAGGCCGGGCCTACCGCCATAAAGCGTTCCAGGCCTGGCGGACACATCGGGCGCAGCAGAGAACGCGCGGGGAGACCGCGGCGGGGTGTCAGCGGGCGCGGGCGGGTTGATAACGCCCCGGCCGCTCAGGCTCGCCTGCCCGCAACCCTGTCTTCTCCCGGGACGTTCTGACAGCCGGACCTGGCCAGCCCCCCTCGGCCGGGTGAGGACAGGAGGTCACGCCCCCCCATGCGTAACGTAACCACCCGTCAACAATTGCTGGCGATGACTGCGACGGCCGCATTGCTGGCCCTGCCCGTGCTGGCACTCGCCCAGCCGAACAGCCCGGGCAGCAACGCGCAGCAGCAGACAACCCAGACCACACCGCAACAGGGACAGGTCAGCGGCACCCCGGCCGCCCGGGCGGGCGCCAATGCCGGCAGCACCACCACCCAGGCGGTGCCGGGCAACAATGCGGGATCTCCGGCCCAGGGCATGGCCAGCGACCGGAACGCCTCCGGCGGTACGATGGCCCAGGGCGGCACTTCGCCGCGGGATGGCACCCCGGGCAACCCACCCAGCACCGCGACCCAGCGGGCCGCCGACAGCGTCACCGGCGACCGCACCCCGGCCGACGGCACCCCGGGCAACCCGCCCGGCACCGCGGCTGGCCGTGCCATGGACCGCACGCTCGGCACCAACACCACCGGCACCAACCCGCCGGCGGCGGGCACCACCGCGGCCACCCAGGGCTCGACGGCGACCGGTGCCGGCGTCGGTACCATGGCGGTGGACAGCGCGACGCTGACCAATGGCCGCCGCGCCAGCAAGGTGATCGGCTCCACCGTCTACAATGAAAACAATGAGAGCATCGGCGAGGTGGACGACATCCTCATCCCGCCTCAAGGCGGGCCGCCGGTGGCGGTGGTTTCGGTCGGTGGCTTCCTCGGCATCGGTGCCAAGCTGGTGGCGGTTCCCTATGAGCGGTTGCGGATGAATACCGAGAACAATCGCTTGACCCTGAGCGGCGCCACCAAGGACAGCCTCACCAACCTTCCGACCTTCACCTACGACAACAACACGC
>JAEWCI010000639.1 GCA_023390705.1 Pseudomonadota bacterium | reverse complement strand
CCTCCGCCACGCTCACCGCCGGCAACCGCGCCCGCGCCGCGCCGACGATGGCACGGGAGACATTGCAGACGGCGATCGCCCCCTGCCCCACCGCCGCCGCCACGGTAGCGGGAATGCCGTAGTCCAGGCCATGCGCCCGCCAGGAGAGGCAGAAGGCACCCAGGGACTGGGCCGCGGCGAAGGCGGCGGGGCTCAGGCAGTCATGCTCCTCCGCCGTGGAGCTTTCCCGGGTGACCACCCGGCGGGCGAAGAGGAAGCGCGGATCGCCCGCCAGCTCCCGCCGTGCCAGGCCGAGCAGCGTGTCCTTGCCGGCGCCGCTGGGGCCGACCACCAGCACGAAGCCGCCGGGCATTCAGGCAACCCTCTCACCGGCACGCCAGACCTGGCGCACGACCGGAACATCGCCGCTGAGTCGCACCCGCACCAGATCCGCCCGCAGACCCGGCCGCAGGGCACCGCGGTCGCTCAGCCCGGTGGCGCGGGCCGGGGCGCTCGTCACCATCGCCACCGCCCGGGGAAGGCTGATGCCGGGCACCAGGCCAGGCAGGCGGAAAGCCGCCAGCAGCAGGCTGGCGGGCACGTAGTCGGAGGAAAGCATGTCCAGCAACCCGGCCTCGACCAGGGCCTGTGCCGAGACATTGCCGGAATGCGAGCCGCCGCGGATCATGTTCGGCGCCCCCATCATGACGCTGATGCCGCAGTCGCGGCAGGCTTCCGCGGCCTCCACGGTGGTGGGGAATTCGGCCAGCGCCACGCCTTCCCGCACGGACTGTTCGACATCGGCCACGGTGGTGTCGTCATGGCTCGCCAGGGGAATGCCCATCTCATGCGCCATGGCGATCAGGGCGGGGCGGTTGAGCGCGTTGCGCTCCGCCGCGACGCGTATCTTATCCCGCGCCCGCATCTCCAGCTCATGCCGCAACCCGCCGTAACGGGCGGCATAGAGGTAGTAGCGTTCCATGTTGCGGAACTGGCGCTGGCCCGGGGTGTGGTCCATCAGCGACATCAGGCCGATCGGCACCTGCTGCGCCAACTGCTCCACCGCCTCCACCACGCCGGGCGCCGGCACCTCGCAGCGGATATGCACCAGGTGCTCCGCGCGGAACAGGTCCCGGTGCCGGGCCTTGTCCAGCACCGCGGCGATGTCGTGCACCTCGCTGCCCAGGCCGCCGCCGCCATCGTCGAGGCCGGCGCGCAGGCTGTCGAACACGGTGGTGATGCCGGCCGCGGCGATCTGCGCGTCATAGGCCAGCACGGCGCCGAGCAGGTCCCAGCGCACCTTGGGCCGGGGCTGCACATGACTCTCAAGGTGGTCGGTGTGCAGCTCCACCAGGCCGGGCAGCAGGTAGTCCCCGCAGAGATCGAGCCCGGCCTCCGGGGCATGGCCCTCCCCTTGGGCGAGGATGCGGCCATCGGCCACCGCCAGCCAGCCATGCACCACCTCCTCCGGCAGGACGAGACGGGCATTGGCCAGCACCAGCGGTGCCGCCAGCGTCGCTGGCGGATAGGCCATGGGGAGCATATCGGGGCTCATTCGGAGGCTTCCTTCCGGCTCCCCATGATGGCGGCGCGCAGCCGGCCGGAGAGCGCGTCGATGACGGCGACGAGGACAAGGATCAGCAGCAGGATGAAGGAGACCGCCTGCCATTCGAGGGTGCGGATCATCTCCGCCAGTTGCAGGCCGATGCCGCCGGCGCCCACGATGCCGATGATGGTCGAGGAACGGGTATTGGACTCGAAGAGGTAGAGGACATGCCCCGCCATCACTGGCAGCACCTGCGGCAGCACGCCGAAGCGGATGCGGTGCAGTCCGCCGCCGCCCGCGGCCGTCACGCCTTCATCCGGGCGGCCGTCGGCAGCCTCGATGGTCTCGGAGAAGAGCTTGCCGAAGGTGCCGACATCGGAAGTGGCGATGGCCAGCACACCGGCGAAGGGGCCGAGGCCGACGATGCTGATCCAGATCAGCGCCCAGATCAGCGCATCCACGCCGCGGATACCATCCAGCACCCGGCGGGAGGCGAAGCGCACCACGCCGTGCAAGGTGGCGTTGCGCGCCGCCAGGAAGCCGAGCGGGAAGGCGATCACCGCCGCCACCAGCGTGCCGAGGAAGGCGATGGCCAGGGTTTCCGCCAGGCCCTGCAGGATCATGCGGAATGGCGCCCAGCCGCCAGGGTCGGGCGGCAGCATCAGCCGCAGGAAATGCAGAAGCTGACCGAAGCCGGAGAGCAGCCGGGCGGGCTGGATCTCCATCCGCCACAGACCGAGGCCGAGCACGGCCAGCAGCGCCAGCACCACCGCGCCGGCGCGCAGCCGGCCAGGCGTGACGAGGCGGAACTGCCCGGGGTGGCGCAGGCGCAGGCCGGGCAGGCCGGCGACCGCCATCTCACGCAGGGCGCTGCTCATGCCGGCTGCTCCATCCCGGCGAGGCGGGCGCGCAACCGGCCGGTCAGCAGGTCGATGACGATCACCGTGGCGATGATCAGCACCAGCAGCGCCGCGACATCATTGTAGTAGAATTTGCGGATCGCCTCGATCAGGTCCTGGCCGATGCCGCCGGCGCCCACGAAACCCAGCACCGAGGCGCCGCGCACATTGATCTCGAAGCGCAGCAGGGCATAGCCGGCGAGGCTTGCCAGCACCTGCGGCAGCGCACCGAAGCGCACCATGGCCAGCCAGGAGGCGCCGGCCGCGGCGACGCCCTCCACCGGCTTCATGTCGATGTTCTCCACGGTTTCGGAGAACAGCTTGCCAAGCGCGCCGAGGGTATGGATGGCGATGGCCAGCACCCCCGGGAAGGGCCCCAGGCCAAAGGCAATGACGAAGATCAGGGCAAAGACGATTTCCGGAACGGTGCGGCTGAATTCCAGGACGCGCTTCGCGCCACGGCGCAGCCACGGGCTGCGCACCAGGTTGCCGGCGGAGACGAGGCCCAGCGCCGCACCGCCCAGGGTGCCGAGCAGCGTGCCGACCGCCGCCATCAGCACCGTATCCGCCAGCAGCAGCAGCCAATGCCGGATGCCCCAGAACCACTCGGCGGGATCCATCCACACCCGCTGCCCGGCGGCGTCGCCGGCCTCCAGGGTCAGCAGCCGGTCGAAATAGTCGAAGAAACGGCCGATATGGGTCAGCAGCCGCACCGGGTCGAGCTGCACCCCCCAGGCGCTGAGCAGCGCGAGCGCGGTGACTACGCCGAACGCCAGCAGCAGGCGCAGCCGCTGGCGCCGCCGCACCGCGCCATAGGCGCCGGCCAGCAGCACCAGCCGTTCATGTGGCGGGTGTGAGGGGCTTCGTTGCATGGCGCGGAGCAGATGCAGTTCAGCTACGCCGGCGGCGCAGGTTGTCCACGAACCGGTTCAGCTCGATGATCGGCTGGTAGGCGGCATTGTCCACCGGCTCGTACGCCCCTTGCTTACCTTCATTGAGGCGGTCGAAGGCAGCGCGGTCGCGCTGCGGCAGGGCCAGCACCGCTTCGCGGATGGCGTTGCGCAGCCCCTGGGGCAGCGAGGTGAGATAGGCGATCGGCGAGTTCACGATCTTGTCGGACTTGTAGATGATGCGAAAATCGGCGGCCCGGACCATACCCTTGCGGTCCATGCGCAGCAGGTTGGACTCCTGCTCATCGTTCCACCAGTTCGCGCAGACATCCACGGTGCCCTGGTTCAGGGCGATGACCGCGTTCTCATGACTGCCGGTATAGATGACGCGGCCGAAGAAGCGCTCCGGCTCGATGCCCATGTTGTGCAGGGCGAAGCGCGGCACGTTGTTGCCTGAAGTGGAGTTAGGATCCACCAGGCCGAGATTCTTCCCGCGCAGGTCCTGCACGCTGCGATAGGGCGACTCCGCCTTCACGTAGAAGACGGAGTGGTAGCCCTTGGTGCCGTCCAGGTTGGTTTCGATGGCGAAGGCCTCAGTCTGCACGCCCGTCATCAGCGCGCGGGCGAAGGAGGCTGGACCATACACGCCGATATGGATGTTGCCGGCACGCTGACCCTCGATCACCGCGGCGTAGTCATTGGCGATGCGCAGGGTGACCTTGGTGCCGATCTCGCGCGACAGGTACTGGATGAAGGGAGCGTAGCGGTCCAGGACGCCGGAGGCATTCTCCGATGGGATCACCGCAAGGACGATCTCCGGATATTGCGCCTGCCAGGACTGGGCGTGCAGGGCGCGAGCAAGGCCGGCAGTCATGGCGCTGCCGAGCAGGAGGCGACGACGGATCATCGGGGCATTCCTGGATTTGGGAGAATGGTCAGGCGTATTGCGTGGAGAAGTTGGCGCTCGGCACGGGGCGCAGCGGCATATCGGCCGGCAGGGCCACTTGAGCCTCCAAACCATAGAGATCGCGGGCGACCTCCTCGGTCAGCATCTCAGGCGTGCCGTCGAAGACCAGCCGGCCGCCGGCCAGGCCGACCAGGCGGTCGCAATAGCTGCGGGCCAGTTCCAGCGAGTGCAGGTTGCACAGCACGGTAATGCCGTAGCGACGATTGATTTCGGCCAGCGCGTCCATCACCAGGCGGGTGTTGCGCGGATCGAGCGAGGCGATGGGCTCATCGGCCAGGATCAGTTCCGGCTCCTGCACCAGGGCGCGGCAGATCGCGACACGTTGCTGCTGGCCACCGGAAAGCCGGTCTGCGCGCTGTGCTGCCAGGCCGCCGATATCGAACTGCTCCAGCGCCGAGAGCGCGATCGCGCGGTCCTCCTCCGACCAGAGGCGAAGCAGGGAGCGGTAGGCCGGCACATGGTTCAGCCGGCCGACCAGCACGTTGGTCAGCACGTCAAGCCGGCCGGACAGGTTGAACTGTTGGAAGATCATGGCGCAGCGTGCCCGCCAGGCGCGGAGGGCGGCGCCACGGTGGGCGGTCACCTCCTGGCCTCGCCAGGTCACGCGCCCCTCGCTGGGCTCCACCAGCCGATTGAGCATGCGCAGCAGGGTGGACTTGCCCGCGCCGGAGCGGCCGATGACGCCGACAAAGGTGCCGGGCACGATCTGAAGCGACAGCTTGTCCACCGCCACGCAACCG
>JAEWCI010000244.1 GCA_023390705.1 Pseudomonadota bacterium | reverse complement strand
GGGCGCGCTCCACCAGCTTGGCCGGGTCGAGCCGCTGCGCCGCCGGCCCGGCCGCGGCCTGCACCGCCTGGCCCGCCCCCTGGGCTACCCCGCCCAGGATCGAGGAAGCGCCCTGCACGGCGGTGGCGGCGGTGCCGGCGATGATGTTGCCGAGCAGCACGGCGGAAAGCAGATAGCCGATGCCCCAGACCGAAAGCCCGTGCAGCACGCTGTCCGTTTCGTCCGCGCTGCCGGAAAGCCGGGCCGCCACCCAGCCGCCGACGCCGAGGCCGATGAGGTTGGCCAGCAGCACCCAGATGCCGCCGACGAGGCCGAAGGTGGTGCCGGAAGGGGTGTCGGCGCGGGTGGCGTCCACCGCCGTGGCACCGATCGCCACGCCGAGGATGTTCAGCATCACGCCGACCGCGACGGCAACGATGCCGCCGGCGAAGACCGCACCCCAGGAAATGCGCGGCGGCAGGGCCGGGGCGCCTTCCGGCACGGTGGTGGCCAGGCTCTCCCCGGCCGTGGAGACATGGGTCTGCATCGCTCGATCCCTCGCAGGGCATTGGCCCCTGGCCCGGCAACGCGCCGGGCCGGGAACGGTTTGCCTGCGGGCGACATTCCGTGACGCTGCCGGGGCGAATTGCCCCTTGCGCCATCTCTCCCCACGGTCCAAAGGGGGAGGGCGCCCCCGCCGCTTTCGGGGGGCTTCCCCCGTCAGGAAATTGGTTCGGAAACCGCGATGCAGGTCTACCTGCCGATCGCCGAAATGTCCGTTGATGCCCTCCTGCTGGTCGGCATCGGTTTTGGCGTGGGCTGGCTCTCGGGCCTGTTCGGCGTCGGCGGGGGCTTCCTGCTGACACCGTTGCTGATCCTCATCGGCATTCCCGCGCCGGTCGCGGTGGCCTCGGGCGCCAACCAGACGCTCGGCGCCAGCGTCTCCGGCCTCATCGCGCAATGGCGGCGCGGCAATGTGGACGCCAAGATGGGCACGGTGCTGCTGCTTGGCGGGCTGCTCGGCTCCGCGGCCGGGGTGCAGCTTTTCGCCCTGCTGCAGCGGGTCGGCCAGGTGGACCTGGCGGTGGCCGTGTTCTACGTCGTCGTGCTCGGCACCGTCGGCGCGCTGATGGTGATGGAAAGCCTGCGTGCCATCCTGCGGCGGCGCCAGGCGGTGCGGCAGCGGCTGCACGAGCATTTCTGGATGCACGGCCTGCCGCTGAAGATGCGATTCCGCAAGAGCCGGCTGTACATCTCCGTCATCCCGCCGGCGCTGGTGGGCTTCGCGATCGGCGTGCTGTCCGCCATCATGGGCGTGGGCGGCGGCTTCATGCTGGTGCCGGCGATGATCTACCTGCTCGGCATACCGACCGCGGTGGTCATCGGCACCAGCCTGTTCCAGGTGGTCTTCGTCACCGCCAATGTCACCCTGCTGCAGGCGGTGCAGGTGGGCAGCGTGGACATCGTGCTGACCCTGCTGCTGCTGGCCGGCGGCGTGGTAGGCGCGCAGTTCGGCGTCGCCATGGGTGGCAGGCTGCGTGGCGAGGAAACCCGCGCGCTGCTCGGCATGCTGGTGCTGTCGGTCGCGCTGTCGCTGCTCTGGGGGCTGGTGCGGGTGCCGGCCAACCTGTTCTCCGTGGGGCCGGCGCTGTGAAGTGCCGGCTGCTGGCGCTGCTGCTGCTGGCGCCGGTCCTGCTTCCCTGGCCGGGGCGCGCCCAGGACCTGCCGCTGGTGGCCGCCCTGTCGCAGTCGGAAGTGGAGATCACCACCGCCTTCACCGGCGAAAGCCTGATGGTCTTCGGCAGCACCGAGGCGCCGATCGGCCCCGGCGGTGACGAGGTCATCATCGTCGCCCGCGGCCCGACCCGGCCCCTGGTGGTGCGGCGCAAGGTGCAGGTGCTGGGCTTCTGGGTGAACGGACCCTATGCCCGCTTCAGCCAGGTTCCGGGCTACTACGCCATCGCCGGTACCCGCCCGGCCTGGCAATTGCTGCCGGAGGAGGAGCGCCAGCGCAACGAACTGGGGCTGGACGCCCTGCCCCTGACCAGTACCGGTGCCCGCGCGCCGCAATTCCGCGCTGCCCTGCTGGACCTGGCACGCGAACGCGGGCTGTGGCTGGAGGACGCCGCGCCGGTCGAGATCCGCGGCAGCCGGTTGTTCCACATGCAACTGCCGCTGCCGGCGATCATCGCCACGGGCGAATACCGGGTGGAGGTGCTGCTGGTGCGCTCCCGCCGGATCGTTGCACGGGAGGAACTGCGCTTCCGGGTGGAACGCACCGGCTCGGCCGACCAGATCGCCACTGTCGCACAGGCGCAGCCCTTGCTCTACGGTGTGGCCTGCATCCTGCTGGCCGCCCTTGCCGGCTGGCTGGCCAGCATCCTGTTCAGGAGGGGCTGATGCCCGGAAGCGAAGAGGCCGCCGCAGCCACCACCGCCACCAAGCGCGACCGCGTCTTCCTAGTGGTGGTGGATGACAGCCCGGAGCGTGAGGTGGCGCTGAAATACGCCAGCCTGCGTGCCCGCAAGGGTGGCGGGCGGGTGGCGCTGCTGCGGGTGGTGGAGCCGATCGGCCTGGTCGAATGGGCCGGTGTCGGCGTGATGATGCAGGAGGAAAGGCGGGAGGAGGCGGAGAAGCTGCTTTCCGGCCTGGCGGCGCAGGTGCAGGAGATCACCGGCGGCATGCCCATCCTGCTGCTGCGGGAGGGCGAGCCGCGCGACGAACTGCTGGCACTGCTGGACGAGGACCCGCGCATCTCCATCCTGATACTGGCCGCGGCGCCCGGTTCCGGGGGGCCGGGGCCGCTGATCTCGGCCCTGACCGGGCGCTATGCCCACCGGCTGGGGGTGCCGCTGACCATCGTTCCCGGCGGCCTGGACGACAAGGAATTGGACCGGGTGACTTAGGTTTGCCCTCAGGCCCCGGCGTCGGCATCCGCCGGCTGGGCCATTGCAAGCCGGGGCAAAACCGACCAAATAGGTCTGGAAATTGGTTCCCCCAGGAAGACCGTTCATGTTCATCGAAACCGAAGGCACCCCGAACCCCGCCACGCTGAAATTCCTGCCCGGCCGCGAGGTAATGGGCAGTCAGGGCACTGCCGACTTCGCCTCCGCCGAGGCTGCCGTGCGCAGCCCGCTGGCGACGCGGCTGTTCGCCCTGCCGGGCGTGGCCCGGGTGTTCCTGGGCGCCGACTTCATCACCGTCACCGAGGCGGCTGATGCCGATTGGCAGAGCCTGCGGCCGCAGGTGCTGGGCGCCATCATGGACCACTACCTCTCCGGCCTGCCGGTGCTGGAGAGCGAGGGCGAGGATGGCGAGGACGACTACGATCCCGCCGATGAGGAGATCGTCGAGCAGATCAAGGAATTGCTGGACACCCGCGTCCGCCCGGCGGTGGCCGGCGATGGCGGCGACATCGTCTTCCGCGGCTACCGGGACGGCGTCGTGCGGCTGCATCTGCAGGGCGCCTGCTCGGGCTGCCCGTCCTCCCGCGCCACGCTGAAGCACGGGGTGGAGAACATGCTGCGCCACTATGTGCCGGAAGTGGTGGCGGTGGAGCAGGTGGAGGCCTGAGCCTCCCGCCCGGTCGGCAGGGGCGGGTTCATCGCCAGGGTTGATGGCGGCCATCAGGGGCCGCCATTTGGCGAAGCGCCAGGCGGCGGCTAACCCTCCTGCCAGCGAACGGGAGACCCCGCCATGACCATCGAAGACACCGCACTCGACGACCGCGCGCTGGACCAGCTTTTCCGCACCGCCCGCAGCCAGAACAAGTGGCTGGACAAGCCGGTGCCCGACAGCCTGCTGGAACAGCTCTACGACCTGATGAAATGGGCGCCGACCAGCGCCAATTCCTCGCCTTCCCGCTTCGTCTTCGTCCGCACCGCGGAAGGCAAGGCGCGGCTGAAGCAGGCGCTGTCCAGCGGCAATGTCGAGAAGACGATGACCGCCCCGGTCACCGTCATCATCGCCACCGACTACCGCTTCTACGACCGCCTGCCGGAATTGTTCCCGCATACCGATGCGCGCGCCTGGTTCACCGGCAATGACGAACTGGTCAAGGTGACCGCCTTCCGCAACGGCACGCTGCAAGGTGCCTATCTGATGCTGGCGGCGCGGGCGCTGGGCCTGGATGTCGGCGCCATGAGCGGCTTCGACAATGCCAAGGTGGATGAACTGTTCTTCGCCGATACCGGCTGGAAATCCAATTTCCTGGTCAATATCGGCTATGGCGACCCGTCCGGCCTGTTCCAGCGCCTGCCACGGCTGCATTTCGACGACGCCTGCCGGCTGGAATAGGCTGCAATCGGTCGGGCTGGCGCCGGAAACCGGCTCACCTTTCCGGCGGCAGCGCGTCCAGGATGGCGGTGAGGGCGGCAACGGTTTCGGGCGGCAGGCGGCGGATCTCCCGGGCCAGGCGGTTGGCCAGTTCGGTCGCCGCCGGGCTTAGCCCGGCGGTGTCCAGCACCACCCGGGGGTGGGAGATCCGGGCCAGCCGCACCAGTTCCTCGGCATCGTCCCAGATCAGGCCGAAATACTCGTTCACCTGATGGATCAGCCCGGCCGAGGGCCGGCCGCGATGACCGTGTTCCAGCGCCGAGAGATAGGCAGGCGAGACATGCAGCGCCGCCGCGAGCTCCGCCTGGCTGACGCCGCGCGCCTCCCTCAGCGCGCGCAGGCGAAGGCCGAAGGGGGTCATGCCATCCTCATGGCATGCTGGCGCTCGTCACGCCTCAGCCGTCGGCTTGGCTTCGTGGCACGGGCCGCGCGCTCGGCGGGCTTCGCCTGCCGCGGGTTGGAACGTCGTGAGCCGGGTATCATGGTCGCGTCCGCCGCCGCAGCAGCAGATGGACGGCGCCGGCATTGGCGGCATGCGGATGCGCCGCGCCCAGCAGATATTGCCGCAGTTCCGGCGCGTTCAGCCAATGCGGCAATTCCCGCCGCAGCACGCCGCCTTCGGGCGAGGAGCCCTTGCCGGTGACCACCGCGACGCAGCGCAGCCCCTCGGCATGGGCCTGGCGCAGGAAGGCGCGCACCAGCCCATGCGCTTCCTGCACGAAGCGGCCATGCAGGTCCAGCGTGCGCTCCGGCCGGATGCGGCCGCGCCTGAGCCCGCGCCAGCGCTTCATGTCCAGCCCGGGCGGCTGCTGCCCGACATGCAGTTCCGCCGGCGGGCCTGGCGGTGGCCGGCGGGGTGCAGCAGGCGCCGGCGCGGCCATGGGCGGCGGGGCGGTTTCCGGCATGGGCGGCGGTGCGACCGGCGCCCGCC
>JAEWCI010000220.1 GCA_023390705.1 Pseudomonadota bacterium | reverse complement strand
GCATGGCGCTGTCCAGCGCCTCCACGATGCGCAGCCCGGTGCGGCCCTGCGCCGTCATGGTGCGGCCGCGGCTGTTGTGGTCCGATTGCAGCAGGGCGTAGCGGTTCCCCGCCTGGTCGAAGCGCATGCCCAGCGCGATGAGGTCGCGCACGCGCTGCGGCACCTCCTCGGCCAGCACCCGCACCAGGCTTTCGTCCACGAAGCCGCGGGCGAGGCGCATGGTGTCCGCGAAATGCACCTCCGGCCCGTCCTCGGGGTCGCCGAAACCGGCGGCGGCGCTGATGCCCATCACCTCCGACGCGCCATGGACGGAGGAGCCGCCCTGGCGCAGCGGCGCCTTGGCCAGCATCAGTACTTGCGCGCCGGCCTGGGCGGCGGACAGCGCGGCGCGGCAGGCGGCACCGCCGGCACCGACCACCAGCACCTCGGTCCCGGCCTCCAGCAGGTCGACCGGCAAGAGGGTCATCCAGGCTCTCCCGGCAAGGGGATGGCGATGCTCCGACGCGGCCGGCGGCGGGTCAATGGCGAGCCGGAATTGCGCGGGCCTTGCGCTGGCTCAAGGCAGCGGGTGCTGCAATGCAGCACAAAGGGGCCAGCCCTGGCGCACGGGCCATCGTGGCGCGGTGCGGCAGGGCGGTGAAGGACTGTCTGCGATGTCCACCCTGCTTCTGTTCCTCGCCCTTGTCGTCCTTGCCATTACCGGCAGCCTGATCCTGACCGGCTGGCTGGCCCGCTACGCGATGCGCGGCGGGCTCAGCCTTCGGGAGGAGGATATGGGCCACCTCGCCGGCGGTTGAGCGGATGCCCGCGCCGCGGCCGGGCACTGCGGCGCGGATGCGCGACAGGTGCTATTCCGCCGGTTTGCGGGCGTAGATGCCCATGTTGTTGTAGGGCGCATAGGGCGGGAAGGCGCCGATCGCCGTCATGTCCACCTCCACCAGCACCGGGCCGGGGGTGGCGAAGGCCTTGCGGATCGCCGGCTGCAATTCCTCCGTGCTGCCGACGCGCAGGGCGGGCAGCCCGGCCACGGCGGCGAGCTTCTGGAAATCGCTGCTCTGCAGGTCGCCGAAATACATACGGCCCTCCTGCAGCGCGCCCTGGATGTGCTTGATGACGCCATAGCCGCGGTCGTTCATCACCATCACCACCAGTTCGGCACGTTCCTGCACGGCGGTCCACAGCTCCGTCTGGTTCAGCGCGAAGCCGCCATCGCCGACCATGGCGATCGCCTTCCGCCCCTTGCCGGCCATGGCGGCGCCGATACCCAGGGGCAGGCCCGGGCCGATGGCGGCGGAAACCGGGTGCACCGCGTCGCGCGGGCCATAGACCGGGAAGATGCGGTTGCCCCAGGAGGAATTGGAAATGGTGATGTCCCGCACCCACAGCGCGTCGCGCGGCATGGCTTCGCGCAGCAGCCGGGGGAAATCGGCATAGGGGCCGAGCGTGTCGCAGTATTCCGCCACGGCGCGGCGCTTCATCTCCTGGAATTCGGCGGCGTAGCCGGGCTCGACCTCCATGCGGCCGGCCAGGCGCTTCGCCAGCCCTTCCATCACCAGTGCCGCGTCGCCATTGACGAAGCAGGTGCTGGCATAGGTGCGGCCATTGGCGGCCGGGTTCACATCCACCTGGATCAGCGTCTTCGGCAGCTTCAGCGAAAGCTCGATCGTCTCATGCGCGCGCAGCCTGCTGCCGACGACGAGCATGGCATCCACCGTTTCGTAGAAACCCTGCACGCGCGGGCTGCCATTGCCGTGCAGCCCGCCCAGCGTCATCGGGTGGTCCTCCGGGATGATGCCGCGGCCGTTCCAGGAGGAGACGGCGCCGAAGCCCAGCGCCATCAGCTTCATTGCGGCCGCGCCGGCCTGCTTGGCGCCGTTGCCGAGCCAGAGCATGGGGCGCTTCGCCCGCAGCAGGATCTCGGCGGCCTCGTCCAGCGCCGCCTCGCTCGGCACCAGGGCGGGCGGGATGGGCAGTTCCAGCGTGTCCAACTGCGCCGGGCGGGGGATGACGGTGCGCTGGATGTCGATGGGGATCTCGATGGAGACGGGACCGCGCGGCGGGGTCAGCGCCTCGGCCGCGGCACGGGTCAGCACGCCCAGTGCCTCGGCGGCGGAGCGGATGCGGTAGGCGGATTTGCTGACGGCGGCCAGCATCTGCAACTGGCCCGGCACGTCGTGCACGCTGCCCATGTCGCGGTCGATGAACTTCGTCGGCGTCTGGCCGGTGATGTGCAGCACCGGGCTGCCGGCGAATTGCGCTTCCACCAGGCCGGGCACGGTGTTCGCCGCGCCCGGGCCGGTGGAGGAGAACATCACGCCGAGATGGCCGGAAACCCGCGCATAGGCATCGGCCATATGCGCCCCGCCCATCTCGTTGCGGGCCATGACGTAGCGGATGGCGTTGCGACGCCCGATGCCGTCCAGCATCGGGATGTTGTGCACCGAGACGATGCCGAAGCAGGTGGTGACGCCGATGCGCGAGAGGAATTCGGCGACCAGGTCGCCCACATTGTAGCTGTTCTCGGCCATGGCCGCTTCCCCCTTCGGTCTGTGTCAGGAAGGGCATCCTGCCACAGCCGCCGGGGCTTGCATCCCCCCTCGGCTTCCCTTTGGGATGCCGGAAGCTTCAGTGCAGCCGCGGCGCCTTCAGGAAGCTGCGGCGGTCGGCGGAGGTCAGCACCGCCTCGCTCGGGGTGCCGTCGCGCAGCAGCCGCAGCCGCACCTTGCAGCCGGCGGTGCCGCTGGCCCAGACCGCGCGCCACAGCCCGGCCAGGTCGTGCACCCGCGTCTCGCCCACCGCCAGCACGCGGTCGCCTTCCTCGATGCCGGCCTTCATCGCCGGCCCGCTGCGCGCCATGGAGGTCACCACCAGCCCGGACTCGTCCTCGGACGCGTAGAGGCCAAGCCAGGGGCGCGCCGGCTTGTTCGGCCTGCCATAGGCCAGCAGGTCGTTCAGCACCGGCGGCAGCAGGTTGGCCGGCACCACCATGTTGAGGTCCACCCGGCGGCCCTTGCCGTCCTGCTGCTGCATGACCAGTGAACCGATGCCGAGCAGCTTCGGCTCGCCATCCTCGTCACCGCCGATCAGCCCGGCCCCGCCCCAGGAAGGATGCGCCGGGGCGGTGAAGATCGCCTCCTCCAGCGCATATTCCCAGTAGCCCGCGAATTCCTGCCGCGCCGCGATGGTGCAGCGCAGCGCGTGCCGCCGCCCGCCGGCGCTGGCCAGCACCGCGCTGTCCCCGGGGCGCGGCGCATTGCCGGTTTCCAGCCGAAGCGCCGGCAGGTTCAGCTTGCCCAGCGCCTGGATCAGGCCGAAGCCGGTTTCGAAGTCATAGGCCAGGGCATGGCCGGGGATGGCGCGGCCGTCATGCGTGGTCAGCCAGATCGTCTCCGCTTCCGTCACCAGATAGCCGATGGTGGCGATCAGCCCGTCCGGGCGGATCACCACGCCGCTGCCCACCCGCTCGGTGCCGAGCGAGGCGGCGGTGAAGCCATCCGCCGGCACCATCGCCTTCACCCCCACCACCGAGCGCAGGGCCTGCTCCAGGTCGTAGCCGTAGTCGGCGGGGTCGGGTTGGAGTTCCGCGGGGATCTCCCAGTCGCTGCTCGCCATGCCTTGCCGTCCGATCTCGCGTTTCCTGGAGGAATATCGGGCCAAGGGGGCGGTTCGCCAATCGCCCGCCGGCAGTTCGCGGCGGCATCTTCCCATGGAAGGGCCGGATCTGCCCAATCAGGCATCCAGCCGTCGCAGCAGGGCGGCGGTCAGGGGTTTCGCTGCCGCGGCGAAATCCGCCCAGGGGTCGGGCTGCCGCAGCAGGTCTGGGGCGCGGCGCAGGGTGAATTCCTCCGGCCGCAGCGCCGGCGTCACCGCCGCCCAGGCCAGCGCCATGGCAATGGGCGCACCCGGCCTGGCACGCGGGGACCAGCTTGCGATGGCGGTGGCGAGACGGTCGTTGCGGAGGTAGTCGAGGAAGATGCGCCCCTGGCGCTGCCGCCGGACCGGGCTGGTGGTGTAGCGCTCCGGCGCGTCGGCGGCGGCCGCTTCGCAGAGCGCCCGTGCCACCGCCTTGGTCTCCGCCCAGCCGAGCTTCGGCCGCAGCGGCACGACCAGATGCAGCCCCTTGCCGCCGGTGGTGCGGCAGAAGGGGGTGAGGCCGGCGGCCTCCACCCGCTCCCGCAATTCCAGCGCTGCCGCGACCACGGCGCCGAAGGGCAGGTCCGGCGCGGGGTCGAGGTCCAGCACCAGCCGGTCCGGATGCTCGAAATCCCCGAGCGTCGCCCCGGTGGGGTGGATCTCCAGCACATCGGCCTGGGCCAGCGCGCGCAGCCCGGCGGCGTCGCGGATGGTGATATAGGGTTCCGCCTCGCCCGAAACCGGCGCCGGCAGCACCGCATCGCCGAAGACGGCGCCAGGGTGGCGCTGCACGAAGCGCGGCCCGGCCAGGCCGCGCGGGGCGCGGATCAGTGTGAGCACCCGGTCGGCCAGCATCGGCAGCAGGCGCGGCGCGGCGGCTTCCAGGTAGTCGGCCAGATCCTGCTTGCTGATACCATCCTCCGGCCAGAGCAGCTTTTCCGGGTGGGTGAGCACCTGGCCCGCCGCGCGTCGCGTTGCGCCACGGCGCCGGGC
>JAEWCI010000197.1 GCA_023390705.1 Pseudomonadota bacterium | reverse complement strand
CGCTGCTCGGTCAGCACGAATTCGCCGCCCGCGAAGTCCCGCCCGGGCTCCGAGAGCAGCACCACCACCTGCAAGGGGAAAACCGTCTCCCCATACAGGTCCTGGTGCAGCCGGTTGTAGTCGCCGGGGCGGTAGCGCAGCAGCAGCGGCGTGGGCTTTCCCTGCCCGGCCGCGGCGCCGCGTTCCAGGAAGGCGGGCAGATCCCCCGGGTAGCGCTGCGCCTCGCCCAGCATTTCCGCCCAGCCATTCGCCACCCCGGCCAGCGGCGGGTAGAGCGCCTGGCGCAGCGCCGCCACCGGCTCCGGCAAGGGCGCCGCGAAATACTTGTACTCGCCCTGGCCGTAGCCATGCCGGCCCATGACGATGTGCCGCCGGAAAGGCGCCTCCTGCGGGAAGAGCCCGGCGAGCGCGGCGCATTCCACAGGGTCCAGCAGCGGGCCGAGGATGCTGGCGCCGTCGCTGTCCAGTTCGGCCCGGATGCGCGGCCAGTCCAGCGCCGCGACCCGGCCGGCAAGGGATTCGGTTCCGGTCATGCGGCACAGCCTAGCATCGGGCGCGGCGCCGCACCTTCCGTCCCTTGCCCCGGTTCAGCGCGGGACCTCCACCGGCCGCAGCAGCAGGCGGCGGCCGAAGATCCAGGCCAGCAGCGCCACCAGGCCGAAGGCCAGGCCGTGCCACAGCAGGATCATCAGCGCCAGGTTCAGGTGATGGATCAGGCTGAGCCCGGCCGAGCACAACGCCGCCGAGGCCAGCGCGCCGGTCACCTGCACCGGCACCGGCCGGGTCGGCCCGGCATGGCGCAGCACCCAGAGCTGCACCATGGCCAGCGGCAGGCCGAGCGCCAGGATGAAGCGGACGCAGCCCCAGCTTTCGTGCAGATGCAGCGCCCCCGGCCCCTGCCGCGCCAGGTCGGTCAGGGTGCCGAGGCCAAGCGCCATCAGCCACACCAGCAGCGCCGGCAGCGGCAGCAGCACCCAGCGCCAGGAACGGTCCGGCTGGGCCAGCATGGAAGCCGCCAGCGCGCCCAGCCCGCCCACCGCCACCGAGGCCAGCCATTGCCCGGCCTCATACGGATAGGTCATGCGGGCCTGGAGATCCGGCCGCAGCCCGGTGGCCGCCACCACCAGCCCGATCACCGCCGCCGCCAGCGCCAGCCAGCCCGCCGCCTGCCACCAGGGCGAAGGCATCCGCCGGACCGGTCGCAGGCCCTCCGAGAGCTGGCCGATCAGATCCTCGGTCCGCAATCCCTATTCCTCCACGCCCAGCCGCCGGCGCAGCGCCTTCACCGCCCGGTGGGTCGCCACCTTCAGCGCGCCCACCGACATGCCGGAGCGTGCGCTGGCCTCGGCAAGCGGCAGATCCTCAAGCTTCGCGAGGCCGAGCGCGGTGCGTTGCGCCTGCGGCAGTTCCGCCACCGCCGCCCTCACCTGCCGCGCCGCCACCCGGGCCTCTCCCTCATTCGTGCCAGGGGCGGCCAAGGTTTCGCCGAAAGCCTCGATCGGGCTTTCCCGCCCGGCGCGGCGGCCATGGCGGCGCAGCCGGTCTATCGCCCGGCGTTCGGTGATGGCGGTCAGCCAGGGGCGAATCGGCCTGGACGGATCGTAGCTGTGGCGAAGTTGATGGATGGTGAGCAGCGCATCCTGCACCGCGTCCTCGGCCTCGGCCGGGTTCTGGATGCGGCGATGGGCCACGGCGCGCAGCAGTGGCAGCGCGGCGCGCAGCAGCCGGTCATAGGCGCGGCTGTCGCCGGCCTGTGCCGCGGCCATCCAGCCTTCCCATTCGCCCTGCTGCGGCGCCATCCCACCCCCGGGGCGGTTCGTCCCCGGCCAGCATAGCGCCAGAATGATTGCGCGGCGATGCCGCGTTGCAGCAAGGGCGGCGCGGTTGCAAGCCTCAACAGGACAAGGCTAGGGTTTTCGCCGGAAGGGCGCCGCTGCGCCGCACCGGGCCGGGCAAGCGGCCCGTAGGGGAGAGAACGCCATGAAGGTCGGCGCCGCCATCGCGGAGATCATGAAGCGCGAAGGCATCGAAATCCTCACCGGCTATCCGGTGAACCACCTGATCGAATTCGCCGCCGAGCGCGATATCCGCCCCGTGATGGTGCGGCAGGAACGCATCGCCGCGCATATGGCGGATGCGATCTCGCGCGTCACCTCCGGCCGCAGGCTCGGCGCCTTCTGCATGCAGCACGGACCGGGCGCGGAAAACGCCTTCGGCGGCGTGGCGCAATGCTATGGCGAAAGCATCCCGGTGCTGGTGGTGCCGATGGGGTATCCGCGCCGGCTGCGCGAGGTGGACCCGAATTTCAATTCCACGACAGCCATGAAGCCCGTGGCGAAGAGCACCGAGGCGGTGATGCTGGCCTCCGAGGTGCCGAACATCATGCGCCGCGCCTTCACCAGGCTGCGCAACGGCCGCGGCGGGCCGGTGGTGGTCGAGGTGCCCGCCGACATGTGGAACGAGGAAGTGCCGGAGCCGCTGGACTACGTGCCGGTGATGGCCACCCGCTACGGCCCCGACCCGGCCGAGATCAGGCGCGCCGCACGGATGCTGGCGGAGGCGAAGCGGCCGGTGCTCTACGCCGGCACCGGCGTCCACTGGGCGCAGGCCTGGCCGCAGCTCCAGGCACTGGCGGAACTGCTGGCGGCGCCCGTCACCTCCTCCCTCGGCGGCAAATCCGCCTTCGACGAGACGCATCCGCTGGCGCTGGGCAGCGGCGGCCTCGCCATCTCGAAACCGGTGCGGCACTTCCTGGACAAGGCCGATCTCATCTTCGGCATCGGGTGCAGCTTCACCGAGACGGATTTCGGCGTGAAGATGCCGAAAGGGCCGAAATACATCCACAACACGCTCGACCCGATGCATCTGAACAAGGATGTGCGGGCGGATATCGGCCTGGTGGGCGACGCGGCGCTGACGCTCGATGCGCTGCTGGCCGAACTGGCGACACTGGTGAAGAGCCCGCGCGACCCGGCCGCGGTGGCCGCGGAAATCCAGCAGCAGTACGAGCCCTGGCTGGCGGAGTGGATGCCCAGGCTCTCCTCGGATGCCGCGCCGCTGACTCCCTATCGCGTGCTGTGGGATCTGCAGCACACGGTGGACCGCGACAACACCTTCATCACCCATGATGCCGGCAGCCCGCGCGACCAGATCTCGCCCTTCTGGAAGGCGACGAAACCGCTTTCCTATCTCGGCTGGGGCAAGACCACGCAGCTCGGCTACGGGCTGGGCCTGGCGATGGGCGCGAAGCTGGCGGCGCCGGAGAAGCTCTGCATCAATGTCTGGGGCGACGCGGCCATCGGCTTCACCGGCATGGATTTCGAGACGGCGGTGCGCGAGCGCATCCCCATCATGTCCGTGCTGCTGAACAATTTCTCCATGGCGATCGAGCTGAAGGTGATGCCGATCAGCACGGAGAAATACCGCAGCACCGACATTTCCGGCGACTACGCCGCCATGGCGCGCGCCTTCGGCGGCTATGGCGAAAGGGTGACCGCGCCGGAGGAAATCGTGCCGGCCATTCAGCGCGGCATCCGGAAGACGCAGGAGGGCGTGCCGGTGCTGCTGGAATTCATCACGAGCAAGGAGACGCAGGTTTCACGCCTCGGGTAGAGCATTTCCAGGCCGGGCGGAATCACTTGGCGACTCGGAAAATGCGATACGACAATAAGCTGGAGCGGCTGGAGTGAGCGCACGCGAACGGAAACCGCTCCAGCGCCGCCCGGGCCCGGGCATCAGGGAGGACAACGACAAGAATGGCGACAGTGACCGTCCGCAACGTGCGGAAATCCTTCGGCTCGGTCGAGGTGCTGCACGGCGTCAGCGTGGACATCGCCGATGGCGAGTTCGTGGTGCTGGTCGGCCCTTCCGGCTGCGGCAAGTCCACCCTGCTGCGGATGCTGGCAGGGCTGGAGAACATCACCAGCGGTGAGATCGAGATCGGCGGCCGGGTGGTGAACAAGGTGCCGCCGAAGGACCGGGACATCGCCATGGTGTTCCAGAACTACGCGCTCTATCCGCACATGACGGTGCGGGAGAACATGTCCTTCTCCCTCAAGCTCGCCGGCGCGCCGAAGGAGGTGATGGAGCAGGAGGTGCAGCGCGCCGCCCGCATCCTCGGGCTGGGCGAGTTGCTGCACCGCTACCCGCGGCAGCTTTCCGGCGGCCAGCGCCAGCGCGTGGCGATGGGCCGCGCCATCGTGCGCAACCCGCAGGTCTTCCTGTTTGACGAGCCGCTTTCCAACCTGGACGCCAAATTGCGCGTGCAGATGCGCGCCGAGATCAAGGAATTGCACCAGCGGCTGCGCGTTACCACCGTCTATGTCACGCATGACCAGATCGAGGCCATGACCATGGCCGACAAGATCGTGGTGATGAACAGCGGCAATGTGGAACAGGCCGGCCCGCCGCTGGAGCTGTACGATCGCCCGGCCAACCTCTTCGTCGCCGGCTTCATCGGCAGCCCGGCGATGAACCTGCTGAAGGGCGCTCCCGGCGAGGGCGGCTTCCGCACCGAAGGCGGCGCGGTGCTGCCGCTGCCGGCCAGCGCCCGCCATGGCGCCGGCATCTACGGCATCCGGCCGGAGCATATCCAGCTGGCCCCGCAGGGCGGCATCCCCGCGACGGTGCAGGTGGTGGAGCCGACCGGGTCCGAAACCCAGGTGGTGGCACGCATCGGTGATACCAATCTGACCTGCGCCTTCCGCGAACGTGTTGCGGCCAGGCCGGGCGAGACCATTTCCATCCTGCCGGACCTGAATCTGGTGCACCTGTTCGAGGCCGGCTCCGGCCGTCGCCTGGCCGCCTGAACAACCATGATAAAGACAGGGAGAGAGACAGGAATGACCATCATCACCCGCCGTTCGGCGCTGAAGCTGGGGCTTTCGGCCGCGGCGCTGGCGGCCTTCGACGCCTCCGCCCAGTCCCGCGTCCAGGCCGCCGATGCCAGCGCGCCCAACCTGCCGATCGAGAGCGGCGCTTCGTTGCGGATGCTGCGCCCGGTGCGCTTCGTGCAGCCGGACGAGGAGGTGTTCCGCGCGAATGCCGAGAAGTTCAAGCAGAAGACCGGCGTCGAGGTGCGGGTGGATTTCGTGGGCTGGGAGGACATCAACCAGCAGACCGCCGTCACCGCCAATACCGGGGCCGGGCCGGACCTCATCATCGGCTTCTCCGACGCGCCGCATATCTACAAGGACAAGCTGGTCGAGCTGACCGATGTGTCCGAATACCTCGGCAAGCGTTATGGCGGCTGGCTGGCCCTGGCCGAGAAATACGGCAAGGCCCACGGCACCAACAACTGGATCGGCCTGCCCTTCGGCGCCTCCAGCGGCCCGATCGTCTATCGCAAATCGGCGGTGAACGCGGCCGGGTTCCAGTCCATCCCGAACGACCATGCCGGCTTCCTCGACCTTTGCCGCAAGCTGAAGGCCGCCAACAAGCCGCCGGGCTTCGCGCTGGGCAATGCGGTGGGCGACGGCAACGGCTTCGCCAATTGGCTGATCTGGAGCCATGGAGGCTATCTGGTGGATGAGGAAGGCAAGGTCGCGATCAACAGCCCGCAGACCATCAACGCCCTGAACTACCTGAAGGAGCTGTACCCCACCTTCGTGCCCGGCACCATCGCCTGGAGCGATATCAGCAACAACCGCGCCTATGCGGCGAACGAGTGCTGGCTGACCGCCAATGGCGTCTCGCTCTATTTCGCGCTGAAGAACGACCCGGCGACCAGGCCGATTGCCGACGACACGCAACATCAGTTGCTGCCCTTCGGGCTGCTGGACAAGTCGCCCATGGCGGGGCTGACCCTGAACGCCATGGTGTTCAAGCACAGCCGCTTCCCGAACGCGGCCAAGGCCTTCCTGCAATTCATGCTGGAGCATGAGCAGTACGAGCCCTGGCTGAACGCCAATCTCGGCTACTGGGCGCATCCGTTGGCGAATTACGACAATGCCGCGGTGTGGGAGAGCGACCCGAAGGTGACGATCTTCAAGAACACCATGCGCAACCCATTCTGGAACGGCTACAAGGGCCCGATCTCCGAGGCTTCCGGCCAGGCCAATGCGGAATACGTGATGGTGCAGATGTGCGCCGCGGTGGCCTCCGGCCAGTCCACGCCGCAGGACGCCGCGCGGGAAGCCGAACGCCGCGCCCGCCGCATCTTCCGCCGCTGATCCCGCCACGGCCGGCATCCCCATGGGTGCCGGCCTTTCTTCCGGGGAAACGCATGTCCGCCACCACAGCGCCCGCCTGGGTGCGCCGCAACGCCAATCCCGGCTGGCTCGCCCGGCTGCTGGACTGGAAGCCCTTCCTCATCGTCATGTGCCTGTTGCCGGCGGTCGGGCTGCTGATGGTCTTCCTGACCTATCCGCTCGGCCTCGGCATCTGGCTGGCCTTCACCGATACCACCGTGGGCCGCAGCGGCATCTGGGTGGGCTGGGAGAATTTCGAGTATCTGCTGGAGGACCGGCTGTGGTGGAGCGCAGTGTTCTACAGCGTCTTCTACACCACCGTCGCCACCATCGGTAAATTCGGCCTGGGGCTGTGGCTGGCGCTGCTGCTGAACAACCACCTGCCCTTCAAGAGCCTGCTGCGCGCCATCATCCTGCTGCCCTGGATCGTGCCGACGGTGCTTTCGGCCATTGCCTTCTGGTGGATCTACGACCCGCAGTTCAGCATCATCTCCTATCTCTTCGTTGATGTGCTGGGCTGGCGGACGACGAACATCGACTTCATCAACACGCCCTGGCCGGCGCGCTTCTCGCTGATCGCGGCGAATATCTGGCGCGGCATCCCCTTCGTCGCCATCTCCCTGCTGGCCGGACTGCAGACCATCTCGCCCTCGCTCTACGAAGCGGCGCTGCTGGATGGCAGCACGGCCTGGCAGCGTTTCCGCTACATCACCTTCCCGATGCTGCTGCCGATCCTGGCCATCGTCATGACCTTCAGCATCATCTTCACCTTTTCCGACTTCCAGCTGGTCTATGCCATCACCCGCGGCGGGCCGGTGAACTCCACCCATCTGCTGGCGACACTGGCCTTCCAGCGCGCCATCCCTGGCGGCCAGTTGGGTGAGGGCGCGGCGATCGCGGTTTCCATGATCCCCTTCCTCGTCTTCGCCACGCTGTTCAGCTACTTCGCCCTTGCCCGCCGCAAGTGGCAACAGGGAGAAGGCAATGACTGAAGCCGTCGCCGAGGCCCGTGACACCGGCGGCAGCGCTGCCGCCGCGCCGGAGCTGATGACCTGGGCCAGCCGCCCCCGCCGGGTGGTGATGCTCTACGTCCCGCTCGCCTGCTTCGTGCTGATCCTGCTCTTCCCCTTCTACTGGATGGCAGTGACGGCCTTCAAGCCGAATGCCGAGCTGTACGACTACCGTACCTACACCCCCTTCTGGATCGGCAGCCCGACGCTGGACCATATCCGGCACCTGCTGTTCAACACCGCCTATCCAAGCTGGCTGCTGACGACCATGACGGTGGCGGTCTGCGCCACCTTCCTTTCGCTGCTTGCCAGCACGCTGGCGGCCTATGCCATCCAGCGGCTGCGCTTCCGCGGCAGCCAGTATGTCGGGCTGGGGATCTACCTGGCTTATCTGGTGCCGCCTTCCATCCTGTTCATCCCGCTGGCGACCATGGTCTACCAGCTTGGGCTGTTCGACTCGCCGCTGGCGCTGATTTTGGTCTATCCGACCTTCCTGGTGCCCTTCTGCACCTGGCTGCTGATCGGCTACTTCAAGTCCATTCCGTACGAACTTGAGGAATGCGCGCTGATAGACGGCGCGACGCGGCTGCAGATCCTGCGGCGGATCACCCTGCCGCTGGCGGTGCCGGGGCTGATCTCGGCCGGCATCTTCAGCTTCACGCTGAGCTGGAACGAGTTCATCTACGCCCTGGCCTTCATCCAGAGCAGCGAGAAGAAGACCGTGCCGGTCGCCATCCTGACGGAGCTGGTGACCGGCGATGTCTATCAATGGGGGGCGCTGATGGCGGGCAGCCTGCTTGGCTCCCTGCCGGTGGCGATCTTCTACAGCTTCTTCGTGGACTACTACGTGTCCTCACTGACAGGGGCGGTGAAGGAGTAGGGGCGCTGGCCCCTACCCCTTTCCCCCGCCTCAGTTCCTGCGCTGGAGGTTGGCGACGTAGCCGCGGTTCCAGGTGGGGGTGAACTGCACCTCGTTCATGCAGACCTGCGGTGGCAAGCCGCAGATATAGCTGATGAGGTCGGCGCAATGCTCCGGCTGCAGCATGCGGTCCAGGTCCTCCTGGGAAAGCGGGTTGGGCCGCTTCTTCAGGATGGGGGTGTTCACCTCACCCGGGCAGAAGACCGTGCTGCGGATGCCGTTCATGCATTCGGCCATGTTGATGCTGTGGCTCATCGCCACCACGCCGTGCTTGGCCGCGGTGTAGCCCGGCCCGGACATGCCGCCCACGTTGCGCCCGGCCATGGAGGCGGTGTGGACCAGCAGCCCGCCGCCCTGGGCGCGCATCATCGGCAGGACGGCGCGGGAACAGTAGAAGGCCGCGGTCAGGTTGCCGTCGATCAGCGCCTTGATGGATTCGGGGGAGATGCGCGACCACTCGCGCTCCACCACATTCACCCCCGCATTGCTCACCAGCACATCCAGCCGGCCGAGATTCCGCCCGATCCAGGCCACGACGCCCTCCACCTGCTCCGGATTCGTCAGGTCGGCGGGCTGGACATGGGCGGTGCCGCCGGCCGCCCGGATTCGCCCGGCCACCTCCTCCAGCGGCTCGCGCCGGCGGCCGGTGAGGACCACCGTGGCGCCATCGGCCGCCAGGCGCAGCGCCGTCGCCTCCCCAATGCCGGTGCCGGCGCCGGTGACCCAGATGTTCTTGCCGCTGTGCACGCCCATGGGCTTCCTCCTGCGGGTTGTCTCTCCGGCCCGGAGGCTAGACCATATTCACGCTGACCGTGCAGCGTGAATATGGCCTAGCTGCTTGATTTTTGCCGCGCTTTCCATGGCGGCCCGCACACACTCCGCCTGAAGGCGCTCTAGCCTTGTCGGCCCTGCGCCGCCATGCTTCGCTGCGCGCAGCCGCCAGGAAAGGGAAGCAAAGCCATGAAGATCGCCAGGGTCGAGACGCTGCGCGCCGATGCCGGCTGGCGGCTGTTCTCCTTCCTCAAGGTCACCACGGATGACGGGCTGGTCGGCTGGTCCGAATACAATGAAAGCTTTGGCAGCACCGGGCTTTCCGCAGTCATCGAGGGGCTGACGCCGCTCATCATCGGCCGCGACCCGACCCGGTGGGAGGAAGTGACGGCCTGGCTGCATGTGATGACGCGGCAGTCGCGCGGCGGGCTGAACCAGCAGGCCATCGCCGCCATCGAGAATGCGCTGCTCGACATCGCCGCCCGCGCCCGCGGCATTCCGGTCTATGCCCTGTTCGGCGGGCCGATCCGGGAACGCCTGCCGGTCTATTGGTCGCATTTCGCCAGCTACCGCGTGCGCAACGCGGCGCATATGGGAACGCCCCCCTGCACCGACTGGGACGAGGTGGCGCGTCACGCCGCCGAGGTGAAGGCCATGGGCTTCCGTGGCCTGAAGACCAACATCCTGATCCCCGGGCCGGACGGGAAGCTCTACCAGTATTCGCCCGGCTTCGGCCGCCATGCCGGCTGGCCGGAGCTGAACTGGGACAACCGCACCCTCTCCCTGCTGCAGCAGCACCTGGGCCGCATCCGGGACGCGGTGGGGCCCGATATGGGCATCCATCTCGACACCAATTTCCACTTCCGCACCGAAGGCTTCCTGCGCGTGGCGGAAGCCGTGGCGCCCTTCAACCTGACCTGGCTGGAGATCGACACGCATGACGCGCCGGCGCTCGCCAGCATCAAGCGCCAGGCCCCCTGCCCCATCGCAAGCTGCGAGACGCTGCACGGCCGCCGCGAATTCCGCCCCTTCCTGGAAAACTACGCGATGGATGTCGCCATCGTGGACGTCATCTGGAACGGGCTGGCGGAGAGCATGAAGATCGCCTCCATGTGCGACGTGTACGAGGTGAACTGCGCGCCGCATAATTTCTACGGCAACCTGTGCAGCATGATCAGCGCGCATTTCTCCGCCACCATCCCGAATTTCCGGGTGATGGAGATCGATATCGACAGCGTCTCCTGGCGCGACGAATTCACCCCGCCGCCGGTCTTCGAGAATGGCGAACTGGTGCTGCCCAAGGGACCGGGCTGGGGTGTCGAGGTGAACGAGGCCGCCATTCGCGCGCGGCCGCCGAAGAAGTGATGGGGGAGACAGCAGGATGGCCAAGCTGAAGATCGTCACCACCAGTTTCGCCAGCGCCGGCGGCTATGACCTGGAAATGGAGGGCCTTGCCGGGCTCGATGCCGAAATCGTCGAAGCACCGGCCAAGGAGGACGCCTTCCTCGACGCGGCGCGCGAGGCGGACGCCATCTATGCCAAGGGCCTGCCGATCAGCCGCCGCATCATCGAAGGGCTGACCCGCTGCAAGGTCATCAGCCTCGGCTCTGTCGGCGTGGACACGGTGGACGTGAAGGCGGCGACCGAACACGGCATCCCCGTGACGAACGTGCCGGACACCTTCATCGAGGAGGTGGCCGACCACGCCATGATGCTGCTGCTGGCCGGCTTCCGCCGCCTGGTGGAGCAGGACCGCATGGTGCGCGAAGGCCGCTGGCGCGAGGCACGGCCGGCGCTGTACCACTTCCCGCGGCTGATGGGCCAGACGCTCGGCCTCATCAGCTTCGGCCGGGTTGCCCGCGCCGTGGCGAAGCGCGCCGCGCCCTTCGGGTTGCGCGTCATCGCCTATGACCCCTTCGTGGACGAGACGCTGATGAGCGAGCTGGGTGTCATGCCGGCCACGCTGAACGAGGTGCTCTCCCAGTCCGACTTCATCAGCATGCATGCCCCGGCCCGGCCGGAAGTCCACCACATGCTGCGGGAGGAGCATTTCCGCCTGATGAAGAAGACCGCCATCTTCATCAACACCGGCCGCGGCCCGACGGTGCAGGAGGAAGCGCTCATCAAGGCGATGCAGGAGGGCTGGATCGCCCATGCCGCGCTGGACGTGCTGGAGACCGAGCCGCCCTCCCACAACAACCCGCTGCTGAGCATGGGCAATGTCACGCTGACGGCGCATGTCGCCAGCGCCTCCTCCCGCTTCGACGAGGCACGCAAGCGCCGCGTGGGGCATGAGCTGGGGCTGGTGCTCTCCGGCAAATGGCCGATGAGTTGCGTCAACCCCGCCGTGCTGCAGAACACCGCCCTGCGCCGCTGGCAGCCCGTGGGCATGGGCCGCGGCCCGAACAGCTAGAAGGGACCACCGCCATGAGCAACAGGATCGCCATCGTCACCGGCGCCGGGTCGGGCGTCGGCCGCAATGCCGCCGTCACCCTGGCGAAGGATGGCTGGTGCGTCGGTATCGCCGGTCGCCGGAAGGAGCCGCTGGAGGAAACCGCGCAACTTTCCGGCGCGCCGGAACGCTGCCTGGTGGTGCCGACCGATGTCGGCAACCCGGAACAGGTCGCCGCCCTGTTCAAGGCGGTGCATGACAAATGGGGCCGCCTGGACTTCCTGTTCAACAATGCCGGCGGCAATGCCCGTGGCGCGACCGAGGACCTGGCCTATGAGGACTGGGCCCGGGTGGTGCAGATCAACCTGACCGGCAGCTTCCTCTGCGCCCAGCAGGCCTTCCGCACCATGAAGGCGCAGAACCCGCGCGGCGGGCGCATCGTCAACAACGGCAGCATCAGCGCGCATGTGCCGCGGCCGGACAGCGTGGCCTACACCTCCACCAAGCACGCCATCACCGGCCTCACCAAGTCGCTCTCCCTGGATGGCCGCAAGTATGACATTCAGGTGGGGCAGATCGATATCGGCAATGCCGCGACGCCGATGACCCAGCGCATGACCCAGGGCGTGGCGCAGGCGAACGGCACCGTCATGGTGGAGCCGACCATGGATGTGCAGTCCGTGGGCGACGCCATCCTGCTGATGGCCAATCTGCGGAAGGACGCGAATGTGCAATTCCTGACCGTCGCCGCGGACAAGATGCCCTTCATCGGCCGCGGCTGAGGCGCCTCACGCCGCCGCGGCGCACTCCCGCGCCGGGGCGGTACGCAGGATCAGTGCGGCATCCCGGCCAGCAGCGCGTCGCAGGCTGCGGCGCAGGCGCGGCAGGTGTCGGCGCAGGCCCGGCAATGGCCGTGCTTCTCCGCATGCTGGGCGCATTCGGCGCTGCATTCGCGGCAGGTGGCGGCGCAGGCTTCCAGGGTGCGGCGCATCGCCTCCCGGTTCGGCTTGGTCAGCCGGCCCACCATGCGGCCGGCAGCGGTGCAGATATCGGCGCAGTCCAGGTTCAGCCGGATGCAGGCGACCAGATGCGCCACTTCCTTCTCCGAAAGGCAGGCATCGGCGCAGCTCGTGCAGACCGCGGCGCATTCGACACAGGCGGCGATGCAGCGCTCCACCGTCTCCAGCGCCGAAATCTGGTGCGGCTGCTGCCGCAGCAGGCTGTGCAGATGCTCCATGGCTTGCTCCTTCCGTCCGGTGGCCCTGGGGGGCAACGCGGCATGGCAGGAAGGGCTGCCGGCCTCTTGGCGGAACGGTCGCGTCCCGGCATGCTGCCGGCGGAACGGTCCGGGGAAAGGGCGCGGGCATGGCGGAAGGCGATGGCGCAGGCAAGGCATTCCAGCCACTGGTGCCGCCGCCGGCGCCGGACCCCATCACCCGGCAGCGCCGCGGGCTGGAGATGGTGACGGCGGCGAACCGCCTGGCGCTGGGCTGGATGAACGCCGCCGCCGCGCAGCACGCGGCGATGACTCGGCGCGCCCTGCGGCAGATGACCGAAACCGCCCGCCGCTCCGCCGCGGCCGAAACCCCGTCCGAACAGGCAGCGGCCATGCTGGCGGCACTGGACAGCGCGCGGGAAATGGGGCTGGCAACGGTGCGCGGCATCAACGAATTGATGCTGCGCATGCAGGGCGATGCGGCGCGCCTGGTTGAGCGGGCCATGGCCGGAAAGCCGGGGCCGGAAGACCGCCATTGCAGCCCCGACGAGCACAAGCTATAGGAATTCAGTCAGCGTCCTGCTGAGGCATTGGGCACTAATAAAGTGCCAAATTCCTCAATTCCGCTTTACGAATTCGACTAAAAAGCGCTGTCGATCAGCGATTTGCGCCAAAATTCCGAAACCGGAAATTTATCCGCGAATTTATCCCCGTCCGACGCCGCCAAGGAAGCCCACCAGCCTTTCCAGCGCCCGCGCCAGTGTCGCTTCCTGCTGTGCGAAGCAGAGGCGGAAATGCCCTTCCCCGCCCGGACCGAAGGCGGCACCGGGGGCGATGCCGACCCGGGCCTCCACCAGCATGCGCTTGGCCAGGGCGAGGCTGTTCGTCACGCCGTCCACGCGGAAGAAGCAATACATGGCGCCCTGCGGCACCGGCGCTTCCACCCCTGGCACGGCGTTCAGCGCCGCCGCCGCCTGGTCGCGCAGCCCGCGGTAGCGCGCGGCGGTTTCGGCGATGAAGGCATCCCCCTGGTCCAGCGCCACGATGCCGGCGCGCTGGGTGAAGACCGGCGTGCAGGAGGTGTTGTACTCGGAAAGCTTGGCCAGCGCCGGCACCAGCGGCGGCGGCGCCACCAGCCAGCCCAGCCGCCACCCCGTCATCGCCCAGGATTTGGAGAAGCTGTTCACCGCGATGACGCGGTCCTCCGGCGTGGCGATGTCGAGGAAGGAGGGCGCGCGCGGCCCCTCGAAATACAGCCGCTCATACACCTCGTCGGCCAGGATCCAGACGCCGTGGCGGCGGCACTTCTCCAGTACCGCCCGCTGCTCCCCGGGCGTGAGGGTGAAGCCGGTGGGGTTGCCGGGCGAGTTCAGCACCAGCAGCCGCGTCGCCGAGGTGATCGCCGCCAGCAGCCGGTCGAGGTCGAGCCGCCACAACCCCTGCGCCAGGTGCAGCGGCACGGTGCGCAGCTCGGCGCCCAGGATCTGCGGTATGGCGCCGATATTGGGCCAGTGCGGCGCCAGGGTCACCACCTTGTCGCCAGGGTCCACCACCGCCTGGCAGGCCAGCATCAGCGCGTTGACGCCGGATGCGGTGACGCAGAGCCGCTCCACCCCCACCGGCCGGCCGTTGCGCGCATGGTAGCGGGCAATCGCCTCGCGCAGCGGCGGGATGCCGAGGTTGTCGTTGTAGAAGGTCTCGCCGGCCGCCAGCGAGGCCACCGCGGCGTCGCGGATGAAGGCAGGCGTGACGATATCCGGCTCGCCGAACCACAGCGGCAGCACATCAGGGATGCCGGCGCCGGCCAGCGAGACCTCGCGGATCTTGGACGCCTCAAGATCGGCGACGATGCGGCGAGCGACAGGGGGCGCGGAAGTCATGCCGGCGCGCCTTGGTGCCGACGCAGGCAGGCTCCCTCAGTCGCCGGCGCGGCGCCTTCGCGCCGCCTGGCTGCGCGCGGCTCCGCGCGGTGCCCATCCGAGGGCTCCCTTCGCAGCAGGCTGCGGTGGGGTCCCCCGCGCTCGGGTCGCGGTTCTGCCGCCGCGTGCGCGAACATCACGCCTCGTCC
>JAEWCI010000154.1 GCA_023390705.1 Pseudomonadota bacterium | reverse complement strand
CCAGGGAGCCGAGCCGCGCCCCCAGCCGCAGCACCAGCCACAGCAAAGCCCGCAGCGGCAGCGCGCTGCCGCCTTCCCGGCGCGTCCCGGCTGCTGCGGTCATGGCCGGGGGGCGAGTTCCAGAATGCCCCGCAGCACCGGGCGTCCCGCCACCGTGCCGAGGAAGCCGAGGCGGCCCGCCGCCGGAGGATCGGCCGCCAGCGCCACCACCTGCCCGGGCAGGACTGGGGCCAGGAACCGCGCCTGCGGCAGGCCGGCAGGCAGAAGGCCCGGATGCGCCGTGCCGATCAGGGCCGCGACCTCATCCAGCAGCACGACACCGGGCACCACCGGGCTGCCCGGGAAATGCCCGGGCAGGCAGGGATGGTCCGCTGCGATGCTGAACTGCCCGATGGGCTGCATCAGGCCGCCCCGCTGGCGCAGGCATCGAGCTGCGCCAGGAGGTCCAGGACCCGGGTCCGTGGCAGCTTGCCCATTTCGTTGCGCGGCAGGGCCGGGACGAGGATGACGCGGCGCGGCAGGAACAGCGGGTGCATCCTGCCGCGCAGCTCCTGCAGGATGCTGTCGGCGCTCCGCTGCGGCGCCACGACCAGGGCCAGCAGCCGGGCCGTGGCGGATGGGCTTTCGGCCTCGGGCAGGAAGAAGGCGCCGTCCTCCACCCCCTCAAGCCCCACCAAAATGCGGTTCAGCCCGGCCAGCGAGGCGCGGTGGCCCCCGAGCTTGACGATATCCGTGCGCCGCCCGATCAGCCGGAACCGGTCCGGGCCGAGCGCCTCCACCTGGTCATCGAGCGGCACCGGCACGGCATGCGGCGCGGTGATGTCCACGCCTTCCGCCCCCGGCAGCAGCGCGACGCCGGGATAGGTCGCCCAGACATCGCCATCCAGTGTCCGGCGGCTGGCGATGGAGCCCACCTCGGTGGCGCCGAAGATCTCCAGCACGCGGGTCTGCCAGCGCGTCTCGGCCTGGGCGGCGAGGCTGGCGCCGAGCGGCGCGGTGGCCGAGACGACGGCGCGGAGATCCGGCATGCCGGACCCTGCCCGCAGCAGCGCGCTCAGTTGCAGCGGGGTGGTCACCAGCAGGCGTGGCGCCGGCACCGCGGCGAGGGCGGCGCGCACATCCTCGGGGAAGAAGGCCGGGCCGCACCAGCTTGCCGTGGGGGCATGCAGCGGCAGCAGCACCGTGGTCTCGAAGCCGTACATGTGCTGTGGCGGCACGGTGCCGATGACCGTCACCGGCTCGGCTTCGCTCAGCCCGAGCCAGAGGCCGGCGGCGCGGCTGCGCTCGGCCAGGGCGCCCCAGCGCTTGGGGTGGCCGACCGGCCTGCCCGTGCTGCCCGAGGTGAAGACGATCGCCGCCAGCCTTTCGGCGGGAATGACCGGATTCGCCGCAGCCTCGCCCGGAGCAGGCGGCCCGGCCCCGGCATGGCCCGGCTGCACCAGTTGCAGCGGCAGCCCTGCCGGCACCTCATGCGCCGCCACGCCCTCGTCCATGGCGAGGATGCAGCCGGGGAAGTCCGCGGCGAGCCCGGTCAGGACCTCGACGGAACGCTCGCCGGTCAGCAGGCAGACCTGGTCCCGCAACAGGGCGGCCAGGAAGGCGACGGTGAAGGCGTAGCGGTCGCGGCAGAGGTTCAGCAGATGACGTCCCGCCGGCAGCCTGGCCGCGAGCGCCTGCGCATCACGCAGCAGGTCCTCGGTTGAGATCGCCATGCCGCAGCGCCGGAACAGCGTGGCGCCCGGCGGTCGCTCGACAAGGGGGTAGCTGGACTGTGCCCTCAAGGGAGCGAGGCGGCGGCGCGGGACGCCTCGATATGCGCGGAGAGGCTGCGGAGCGAGGCGAAGATGCGGTGGTTCTGCTGGTCGTCCGAGCGCAATTCGATGCTGTAGGCGCGGGAAATGGCCAGGGCGAGTTCCAGCGCGTCGATCGAATCGAGGCCAAGGCCCTCGCCGAACAGCGGGGCATCCGGCTCGATCTCGGTGGGCGCGACCTCAAGCTGCAGCGCGCTGACGATCAATTCGGCAAGCTGGCGTTCGGCGGCGGTCTGCCCGCCGGTGGTCGGCTGACCGGCACTGCCCGATGGGGCCGGCGAGGTGGCGTTCAGGTCGGCCATGGGTCTCTCCATGCTGCACAATACAAGTGCGGGAGAATGCCTGTAAAGCATCGGCCCCCGGGAAGGATGCCGGCGAGAGGCTTGGTAATGCAGCATTGACAAGACCTTAGCGGACCGTGCCGGCCATGCCGCCGCCCCCTCCCCAAGCGACGTGACGGCAGCGGCCCGGTGTCGTTCACCGGTGCGGTCCGGCAGCATGGAAGGGCAGGCGGCATGCTGCCTGCAGGGGTGGGCCGGGATGCCGGTCCCCGGCCAATGCTCACCTTGTTGCCAGCCGGCGCCGCAGCAGCAGCGGCAGCCGCAGCAGGAAACCCAGCACCAGGCGCAGATGCATGAAGCTCAACAAGATGTTGTCGCGCACATACCGGAAATGGGAGACGCCGCCTTCTGCCCGGCTCAGATAGCGCACCGGGACCGGCCGCCGCACCGGCCGCACCCCGCGCCAGCACAGCCGCACCACCGCTTCCGCATCGAAGTCGAAGCGGCGCATCCAGGGGCTGCGCTCCATCACCTCCAGCAGGGGGCGCACCGGATAGACACGGAAACCGAACAGCGAATCGCCGATGCCGGCCCACAGCGTTTCCACATCCACCCACCAGTTGGACAGGCGCCGGCCCAGCACCCTTATCCGCGGCGCGTCGGTGCCGAAGACCGGCTGCCCCAGCACCATGGCTTCCGGCGTGGCGGCGGAGGTGGCCATGAAGCCGGGAATGCAGTCGGCCGGGTGCTGCCCGTCCGAATCCATCACCAGCGCGTGGGTGAAGCCCAGCCGGTCCGCCTCCCGCAACGCATGGAGCACCGCGGCGCCTTTTCCGCCGTTCCGCGGCAGGCGGAAAACGCGCAGGTCCGGGTCCCCGGCTTCGAGCGGGGCCAGCGCCTCCGCAGAGCCGTCCGTGCTGCCGTCCAGCACCACCCAGACCGGCGCCCAGGCGGTCCGCGCCCCCCGGACGGTGTGCAGCAGCAATTGCGCGCCGGGATTGTAGCTGGGGATCAGTACGAGATGCGTGCGCGAGGCAGGCATTCAACGGCGGCCGGCGCCATCCAGGGAGGCCAGCCTTGCCTCGGCCAGGGCCGCCGCCTGTTCCAGCAGGGCATAGAATTGCCGGTAGGTCTCGGCAAAGCCCGCCGGGTCGAACCGGGTGCGATGGGCGGGCCGGGCCAGCCACCAGTCCAGCGGCCGGCGCTCGGCCAGGGCCTGGCGGTACTGCGCCGCGACCCAGGCCAGGTTGCTGCGCGGGTCGTGGCGGCGCGGGTCGTCTTGTATCCGGTCGAACCAGCGCTGGTAGGGGCCGAAGGTGGGATCGTCGTAGAAGATCAGCTTCAGCGCCGTTTCATAGACCTCGTTCGGCTCCTGCGGCGGCCGCGATTCCATCAGCGCGCCGGGCCGCAGCGGCAACTGGCCGAATTGCAGCAGCGCCCGCCGCGCCGCGGGGTCGGCGTGCAACCGCGCCGGGTCCAGCAGCGACACATCGCCGGTGCGTCGCATCAGGTTGACGAACTCGTTGCGCGGCACGGGGAAGTCGAACATCGCCAGCAGAAGGGGGCGCCCGGTCGGCCATTCCTCCCATACCCCGGCCGCCGCCAGCGCATTGTGCGCGAGGTGGATGCAGTTGTCCTGGAAGATGCTCCACCGGAACACCTCACGCCCCTCCCGGTAGGGAGCATTCTGCGCGTTCAGGAAGCCGACCATCGCTAGCAACTGCGCCCGGTTAACGGGCACGCGGGCGCAGAACCGCCCGCGGCCCAGGCTGATGGCATAGTCCGTGGCAACCGAGACCTCGTATTTCCACCACTCCCGGTCCATGCCGGCGGGCATGTCGTCGAACACCTCCTCATGGAAGGTGACGCCATCATAAATGCCGAGTTGCCGTGCCCGCGCCTGGACCTGGTCGTAGCGGGCCTTTGTCAGCGGCTCCCTGGCCGCCATCCCGCCGTTGAAGAAGAAGTCGCGCCCGGGCGTCGCCACCCATTTCGCGTTGCGGAAATGCGCGTTCATGCTCAGCCCGACGCCATCCGCAGGCTCGGCCCCCGGCTCGTCGCAGGGTTGGATGGTTGTCTGCCCCTGTTCCGCCGCGCGGCAGGCGCCGTGGAGGTAGAACACGGCGTGGCCACCGATCTCGCCGCGGATCCCGGCGCCGAAGCCGCGTCGCTGCTTGATCTGCGACAGGGCACAGAACTCGGCGAAGTAGCGGGTCAGGCTGGCATAGGGTGCCTGGTCGGTACTGCCCGGCCGATCGAAACTGACGGTGCTGCAGGCTGTCAGCCAGAACCCCAGCAGGCACGCGACGTAGCGGAAAAGGCGCATGACGGATTTTCCAGAATGGCCCTTCCCAGCCGTGCCGACCGACGAAGGCGCAAGGTAACGGCGTGGGGCTGTTCCGGCCAGGGGGCTGCTCCTCAGCGGCTCCGGCAGCGAGTTGCCTTGCAACAGCCCGGCCAATAGGTTGCGCAGCAATGATCAGGGCCGGACCCGCCTGGCCTGCGGCGCCCTGAACAGGGGGCGCAGGCCGCAGTGGCAGCGAATGGCATGGCAGACAAGGACGGTTCCGAAGGCAGTACCATGGATGATACCCGAGGACCGGCGCCCCACCTGCCACTGCTCGACTACCACCCGACGGCACAGGACCGCGACGGCTTCGTGCGAAACCTGTTCAACGGCAGCGCGGAGTCATACGACCGCATCAATGCGGCCTTCTCGCTGGGCTCGGGCGGCTGGTACCGCCGGCGCGCGCTGCTGCGGGCCGGGCTGCGCCCGGGCGCGACACTCCTGGATGTCGCGGTCGGCACGGGGCTGGTGGCACGCGAGGCGGTCCGGATCACCGGCCGGCCTGCGGATATCGTTGGCCTGGATCTCAGCGAGGGCATGCTGGCCAGGGTCAGGCAGGCGGTCCCCATTCCGCTCATCCAGGCGCGGGCCGAGGCACTGCCGCTGAGCGATGCGAGTTTCGATTTCGTCACCATGGGCTATGCGCTGCGCCATGTGGCCGATCTGGCAGGCACCTTCGCGGAATTCCGGCGCGTGCTGCGGCCCGGGGGCCGGTTGCTGGTGCTGGAGATCGGGCGGCCGAGGAGCCGCATCGTGCATGCTCCCCTGCAATTCTATCTCGGCCGGGTCGTTCCGGCGTTAAGCCGGTGGATCGGGGGAGGGGCCAACGCCGAGACCCTGATGCGCTACTACTGGGACACGATCGACGCCTGCGTTCCCCCCGCGATCATCCAGCAGAGCATGGCGCAGGCCGGCTTCACGCAGGTTGCCTGTGAGACCCAGTTCGGCATCTTCCACACCTATACCGCCGAGCGGCCGGCGGCTTCGGATGCCGCTCTCAGATCACCGTCTCAAGCCGGCTGAACCGAACCGGGATCAGCTCCTGGATATGGGTATGACCGGCCGCATCCTTGTCGATGCAGGCAAGCCGCTGCGCCTCGGCAGGGCCCAA
>JAEWCI010000127.1 GCA_023390705.1 Pseudomonadota bacterium | reverse complement strand
ACCTCGCCACGCTCGCCGGTCGCTACAGCCGCTCGGCGCTGGAGCGGCGGCTGGCCGCCATCGGCCACCAGCACCGCCTGCGCGGCCTCGAATGGTCGGCCGGACACCCGGCGATCCGCACCACCCTGCGCGGCATCTACCGCCGCCACGGCAGCCGGCCGCGCCAGGCGGCGGCGCTGACCTCGGCCGAGCTCCGCAGACTGGTTGCCGCCTGCCCCGGCGACCTCGCCGGCTTGCGTGACCGGGCCCTGCTGCTGCTGGGCTTCGCCGGGGCGCTGCGGCGCTCCGAGCTGGTCGGCATCGACCGCGAGCACCTGCGCTTCACCGACACCGGCCTCCGCCTGCTGCTCCCGTCCTCCAAGACCGACCAGGAAGGCAAGGGGGTGGAGCTCGGCATCAGCCGCGGCAAGCGGCGCGAGACCTGCCCCGTCCGCGCCCTGGAGGCCTGGCTCGAGGCCTCGGCCTGCCGCTACGGCCCGGTCTTCCGCAAGGTCGACCGCTGGGGCACCATCGAGCATCGCCGGCTCGGCGCCGATGCGGTGCGCGACATCCTGCGGCGCCGCGCCGCCACGGCGAAGCTCGCCGTGCCCAGCGGCGAGCGGCTGTCGCCGCATGGGCTGCGGGCCGGCTTCGTCACCGAGGCCTATATGGCGGGGGCGCGCGACGAGCAGGTCATGGACCATACCCGCCATCGCGACCTGAAGACCATGCGCGGCTATGTCCGTCGCGCCCGGCTGATCACCGACAGCGCCGTCACGCTGCTCGACCTGTGACGCCGATGGCGAGGCCCGGGGCAGGGGAAGGGCAGGGCAGCCCGCTCCCGACGGAGGTCCTGGCACTGCCCCACCCGGACTGGCTCTACCACCACCTGCAGGTGCGGGGGGCTCCTGATGAGATCGCGGCCTTCCGGGATACCGTGGCAGGGGCCGGCGTCATCCCCTGGCAGCAGGACCTCGCCATGGCCGCGGAGGACTGGTTCCACCTGCTGGTGGCGCCACCGGCGCTGCAGCAGCGCAGCCTGAGTGTCGCCGGCGCCCGCATCCTGGCCGGGCAGTTGCGCGATGCCGCCGAGGCGCGGCAGCGCCTGGCTGCCGAGCGGGCGGCGCACAGCCGCGCCTGTCCCTTCGACCTGCATCGCCTGCTGCCGGTCCCGGCCCGGCTGTTGCGGCTCGGGCCGGACCACCCGGAGACCCGCGCCTGGCTCTGGGCGGAATGGGGGACAACCCAGGCCCTGCGCCATGTCGTCGAGCTGCCGGTGCTGGGCCGGGGGCAGCCCGGGCGGCGCGATCCCGCGCTGTTCTGGGTCGGCTTCTGGTCGGCCGACTGGACACCCTGGCGCGCCTTTCTAACCCTGCGCGCCCGCTGGCCCGGCCTGCGGATCAGCGTCCGACCGATCTATGACCCGGGCTGAGACCGACAGCGCCGAAGCTCTCCTCGACGGAAGCCGGGAGGCTGTCGGCAACACGGGGGCGCCGGCCCTGCGGCTCGGCGCCTATGAGGGCCCACTCGACCTGCTGCTCGAGTTGGCACGGGCCCAGCGGGTCGATCTCGCCTGCCTGTCCGTGGCGGATCTTGCCGAACAGTTCGCGGCAGTGGTGGATGCGGCCATCGGGCATGGGCAGGTGCCGCTGCCGCGCCTGGCCGAGTGGACCATCATGGCGGCCTGGCTGCTGCTGCTGCGCTCCCGGCTGCTGCTGCCGGCCGAGACAGGTGACGGGGTCGTGGCAGCTCGGGAAGCGGCCGATCTGCGTCGGCGCCTGGCCGACCGTGCGGCAGCGCAGCGACTGGCGGATTGGCTGGAGCGGCGGCCGCAGCTCGGCCGGGAGGTCTTTGCCCGGGGTGCGGCTGAGCCGGTTCCCGGCGCGCTGCCGGCGGCCGACATCACCGAACTGCTGCGGGCCTGCCTCAAGCTGCTCGAACTGCCGGCCCGCGACCGGGTCTACCGGCCACAGCCGCCGCCGCTTTGGCGGGTGCCGGATGCGCTCGCACGCATTCGGAGCCTGCTTGCGGATCTGCCAGCGCGCAGCGTGCCGCTCGAGCGCTTCCTGCCGCCGATAGGGAAGGGCACCGCCGCAGTGCAGCGCCGGGCAGCGTTGGCCAGCACGCTCATGGCTGGCCTGGAGCTGAGCCGAGAGGGGGCCGCCGTACTTGAACAGGCAGAAGCCTTCGGCGAGATCCACCTCGGTCGGACGGAGCCCTGTGTCGCGGGAGTCGTCCCTGCCCGGAACCCTGCCGCAGCAGAGTGATGACCCCTCCTGAGTGCGCCAGGAGGCGCTACGGCGACCATATGGTGGAAGCCAGCGAGAGCGACATCCCGCACGGAGTAGCCTTGGCGCCATTCGCCAGCATTGCGTAGCGTGATTGCCGCCCCGCAGAGCAGAGTGGTGCCCCATTGGCGTGCACCCCTCTCCAGGGGCAACCGGCATCCACCTGGACCGGCGCCACGTCTTGCGCGTTTCGCCGCTCGCCGCATACGCTTTCGGAAACCGCCCGGGTCCTGACAGCCCGCGAGCGCAAAAGATGAGCGCAAAAGAGAGGAAGAGCGTCATGGCCAGGATCGCCCGGCGTGGGCTGTTCGTCGCGGGGCTGAGCCTCCCGCTCGTCGTGCCGCGGTTGGCCGCGGCACAGGGCGTCTGGCCAGGTGAGCGGCCGATCCAAATCATCGTGCCCTTTCCACCTGGCGGCGGCACGGACATCAACATCCGGGCCATGGCAAGCCACTTCGAGCGCCACCTGCCAGGCGCGCGCTTCGTGGTGGTCAACCGCCCGGGTGCGGGCGGCGAGATCGGCTACACCGCCGCTGCCGCCGCGGCGCCCGATGGCTACACCATCGGCACTATCATCACCCCAAGCCTGCAGACCATCAGCATCGAGCGGCAGCCCCGCTACCGGCTCGAGGACTTCTTCTATCTCGGCACGCTGGTGGCGGACCCGAGCGGCTTCCATGTCGCGCCGGACAGTTCGCTGCGCAGCGTGGCCGACCTCATTGCCGCAGCGAAGGAGCGGCCCTCCTCCATCTCGGTCGGCACGGCCGGCATCGGCTCGGACGACCACCTACTGATGATCGAGTTGGAGCGTGCCGCCGGCATCCGGCTGAACCACATTCCCTTCGCCGGCCAGGCGCCGACGGTGAACGCATTGATCGGCGGACACATCCAGGTGGCCTCGATGAACATGGGCGAGAGCGTCGCCCTGATCCGCGACGGCCGCGTCCGCCCGCTGGCCACCGCCGGCGCGCAGCGCTTCGGCCTGACACCGGAGGTGCCGACCTTCGCCGAAGCGGGCTATCCGCTGACCACCGGTGTCGTGCGCAGCCTCGTCGTGCCCGCCGCCACGCCGCAGCCGATCCAGGCGCGGCTGGCCGCGATGGTGGAGGCGACGATGCGCGACCCCGCCTGGATCGCCGAGGCCGAGCGCCTGTTCATCCCGCTGCGCTACATGGGCCCTGACGAGACGCGCGCGCTCGTGCTGCGCGAGGCGGAGCGGCTCCGCTCCGTCTGGCAGGAACAGCCCTGGAGGGATAGCTGAGTTCCATGTCCCGTCTCATCGACCTCTCTACCCCCGTCCGCACCGGGCATTTCCGCTGGAAGGTGGAGCGGCGCCTCGCCAAGGGTCATGAGACCGGCGAGGGCCAGGCCACCTGGGCCGGCTGGAACGTCCACGCTTTCACCCACATGGACAGCCCGCGCCATGTGGACCCGCAGGGCTTCACCACCGACGCCATCACCCCCGACATGACGGTTGGCCCTGGCGCGGTGCTGGATGTCTCCGACGTGCCCGCCGACAGCCCGATCGAAGCGAGCCGCCTCGAAGCCGCCGGCGCCCATCTCCGCCCCGGCGACTTCGCGCTGATCCGCACCCGCTGGGACGAGCGGGCCAGCCTGGACACGCCGGAATTCTGGCTGAATGCCCCCTGGATGACCGCCGAAGGCTCGATCTGGCTGCGCGAGCGCGGCATCAAGGCGGTCGGCTTCGACTTCCCGCAGGACCGCTGCATCCGCTTCTTCCTGACCGGAGAGAAGCGCCCGCCGCTGCCGGAGCACGTCACGCACTACCACCTACTGGCGCGCGGCGTGATCATGTTCGAATACCTCTGTAACATGGGCGCGCTGCGCCAAATACGGAACCAGGTGATCGGCCTGCCGATCCGGATCCCGGATTCTGATGGCGCGCCCGCCCGCGTCATCGCCGTGGAGGACGCGGCGTGACGCGGCTTGCCGGCCGCACGGCGCTGGTCACCGGGGGCGGGTCGGGCATCGGCGCCGGCATCTGCGAGAGGCTCGCGGCCGAGGGCGCCCCTGTCCTTGTTGCCGACCTCAACCTGGAAGCGGCGACGCGGGTCGCCGAAGGCATCCGCAAGGCTGGCGGGGAGGCGCTGCCCTTCCGCATGGACGTGACCTCGGAAGCCGATGCCGCCGCCGCCGTGGCAGAGGCCGAAGCGCGCTTCGGGCGGCTCCGCACCGCCGTCTGCAATGCCGGCATCACCGACCGCATTCCGGTGCTGGAGATGCGGCTTGCCGAGTTCGAGCGCATCCTGCGCACCAACCTGGTCGGCTGCTTCATCACCGCCCAGGCCGCGGCCCGCGCCATGGCGCGCGGCGAGGATGCGGTGCGCGGCGGGCGGATCGTCACGGTCTCCTCCGTCTCCGGCCAGTTCGGTGGCACGGGGCGCGCCGCCTATGGCGCCAGCAAGGGTGGTATCGAGACGCTGACCAAGGTGTTGGCGGTGGAACTCGCCCCCCATGGCATCGTGGTGAACGGGGTTGCGCCCGGCCCAACGCAGATCGCCCGCACGGCGCACGGGCCGCGCCAGCGCGCCGCCTTCCTCAGCCGGATGGCGGTAAAACGTTACGGTACGCCGGCCGAAATTGCGGGCGCGGTCGCCTTCCTCTGCGGCGATGATTGCGGCTTCCTCGCCGGGCACATCCTGAACGTGGATGGCGGCTTCGCGGCGGCGGGTGTAATGTACGACCCGGCCGAAGGCGCCTGACTATCAGCGCCAGATACCAGCTCCGGTGGCATTCTCAGGCAGCTTGTTGCATGGGTCAGCGATGTGGGCGCAGTTGGCCCAGCCCGTGTTTCGTGTCATGCGATGCGCACGTACTCCGGGCGTCCGAGGTCGAGCATCCGGTTCAGCGCGTTGGCAGCGACGGCCACCTCGGTTCCCTGACGCCCGTCGGTCTGCGAACGTAGGCCGTCACCGATGAGGCGCTTCCATCGCGCGATATCGGACTCCACGAGAGCGCGCCAGCCGTACCCCGACGCCCTCTGCCAGCCCATGCGACCGCGTTCCGCGATCACCTGCAGATGTCGGTCCCGCCGCGTCGGCGCGGTCGCGGCCGTCGCGCTCGGCACCGCGCCCGAGCGGGGTGGGACGACGACGTCCGCATCCGGGTGCCGCGCCGCGACCTCGGCGTAGACGTCGTCGCGGTCGTACGCGCCGTCGCCGGTGAAGGACGCCACCGGCCCGTCGACCCGGTCGAGCAGGAGCCCGACCTGCGAGCCGTCGTCGGCCTCCTTGTCGGTCAGCACGGATGCGACGATCCGGCCGGTGTCGGTGTCCGCGGCCAAGTGCAATTTGCGCCACGACCGGCGCCGCCGGGTGCCGTGCTTCTCCTCGAGCCACTCGCCGGGCTCGCAGAGCTTCAACCCCGTGCTGTCCACCAGCAGGTGCACGGGCTCGCGCCCGCGGCGCGGCCGCGGCACCTCCAGCGTCTCGGCCCGGCGGCTCATGGTGCTGTGGTCCGGCACCGCGAGGTCGAGCCCGAGCAGGGCGATGACGGAGGCGATGAGGCCTTCGGTCTGGCGCAGCGCCAAGCGGAACACCGCCCGCAGGGTCAGCGCCGTGGCGATCGCCAAGGCGGAGTAGCGCGGCTGCCCGCCGCGGCCGGTGCGCGGCTCGGCGCGCCACGCCTCGATCGCCTCGTCGGAGAACCACACCGTCAGGCTGCCGCGGGCGCGCAGGCCGGCCTCGTAGGCCGGCCAGTTCGTCACCCGGTGGCGCTGCCGCGGTATCC
>JAEWCI010000067.1 GCA_023390705.1 Pseudomonadota bacterium | reverse complement strand
ACCCGGCGGCGGCGGCGGCGGCGCGGCGGCGCGCTCGGCGCCGGTGCCGGAGCGGCTTCGGGTGGCGTCTCCTGGGCGCCGGCGACACCGATCGGCAGGGCCAGCAGCCCGAGCAGCAGGCGACGACGCAGCATCACAGCCCTCCTTGCTGCGGCAATGGCAGCATACCCCGAACATCCTCGGCCGGGTTCAGCACCGCCGCAACGGGCCCTGCCCCGGCCCTGCGCCAGGCATGCAAGGCCCAGTGCACCGAGGGGAAGGCGATCTCCGGCCAGGGAATATCCTGCCACTCGAAGAGCCGCACTTCCAGGCTTTCCGGCCCGGCGGCGAAGCCCGGCTCGGCCAGGGTGGCGCGGAAGATCACCTGCACCTGGCCCAGCCGGGCAATGGAAAAGACGGCCAGCACGCCATCCAGGGCGATGCGCGCCCGGGCTTCCTCCCAGGCTTCGCGCTGGGCGCCCTCGGCCACCGTCTCCTGCATCTCAAGGTAGCCGGCCGGCAGGGTCCAGTAGCCGGCGCGCGGTTCGATGGCGCGGCGGCAGAGCAGCACGCGGCCGTCCACGCTCACCACGCTGCCGACCACCACCTTCGGGTTCTCATAGGCCACGAAGCCGCAATCGGCGCAGGTCAGGCGCTCGCGGTCGTCACCTTCGGGAATGCGGCGGATGAAACGGTCATTCACGCCCCAAGGGTGGTGCCGCCGGAGCCCCACGGCAAGCACCGCCTGACCGCGGCACGCATCCCGCGGGCAGGCGTGGCAGGCCAGCCGCAGTCCGCGGCGGCCGGACGGGCCGGATTCAACCGATGATCCAGCAGCGCCACCGGCCTCCCGGCCTGGAGTCGGGGCAAGCCGTTCATTGCACGCGGAGCAGCCTCACGCTCCCAGGCGTTCGCCTCCCGCCGCGACCTGCTCCGGCTCGCCGGCCAGTGCGCGCAGCTCCTCCAGCACCGGGCCGTTCAGCATCGCCTCACGCGCCCGGATGGCGCGGGCGCCGGCGGCGCCGTCCATGACGCGGTGGTCGATGGTCAGCCAGACATCCACCCCGCCGGCCTCGTCAACGGGACCGTAATTCAGGAAGCTCGGGGCGATGGCGATGGACTGGGTGATCGCCACGCCCTGGCTGCCCAGCACGGAGATGGCGAAGCTGCCGAAGTAATTCGGCACCTGCCGGCCGAGATTGGCCGCCAGCCAGAAGCCCAGCCGGCGCAGCGGCAGCGGCAGCCGCGCGGTGGCCAGGGCGGCGCGGTAGTCCTTCACCTGCTCCAGCGGCGCGGTCTTCAGATACGCGATGCGCGCGGCGATCTCGGGCAGGGAGAGGGCGTCCGGGTCCTTGATGCGGGCGAGGAAGGGCGCGGCTTCCCCGGCATGTTCGCGTTCCACTACCAGGCAGGCGGTGCTGCGGGGCACTTCGTGCAGGTGCGGCCAGGGCAGCTTCACGTAGAAGCGGCGCAATTCCGGCATGTTCCGCGCCGCCAGGGGGTGGGCCTTGGCGAAGAGCGCCGGCCTGGGAATGCGCGGCCGCGCCGCCATCCGCCCTGCCGCCACCGCCGGAATGGCGATGCGTGCGGGCAGCACGGCGCGCGGCTGGGAAAGCGAGAGCTGCCCCAGCTCCACCACCAGCCGGCGGGAGAGGGAGAGCGAAACGAAGCGTCCCTTCATGCCGCGGCCATAGAGCATTTTCAAGCCGGGTGGAAACACCCGGCGACCCGGAAAATGCGGAAAAACAATGAGCTGGAGTGGTTTCACCATGGGCGGCCAGGGTGCAACCGCTCTGGCAGCCTGCGGCCCATCTCGCAGCGGCCCCGCATGCCGGGGGACTTCCGGTGTCCGATGAGCCCTTCGGTTTCCCGCAGGCTTGCCGGTGAGGCCCGCGCCGTGCTGCAAGCGCCGGCAGCGGGGGAGGGACTCGGACCGATGCAGGGCAATTGGCCGCGTGAGGGCGCGCCGGCGATCGTGGTGACCGGCGCCTCCTTCGGCATCGGCCGGGAACTGGCCCTGGTGGCGGCGCGGGAAGGGCTGCCGCTGCTGCTGGTGGCACGCTCCGCCACCGCCCTGGCGAGTCTGGTGGAGGAGCTGGCGGCGCAGGGCGCCACCGCCCATGCCCTGCCGCTCGACCTCGCCGCGCCCGAGGCTGCCATCCGGGTGGGCGAGGCGCTGCATGAGCGCGGCCTTACCTGCGAGATGCTGGTGAACAATGCCGGCTTCGGCCTGACAGGGCTGGCGCATGCGCTGGATGCCGGGGAGCAGGCCGGCATGGTGGCGCTGAACGTGCAGGCGCTGACGACGCTGACCCTGGCGGCGCTGCCGGCCATGGTGGCGCGGCGGCGGGGCGGGGTGCTGCTGGTCGGCTCGGTCGCCGGCTTCATCCCGGGGCCGGGCATGGCGGTGTACTACGCCAGCAAGGCCTTCGTCCGGTCCTTCGCCGATGCGCTGTGGTCGGAACTGCACAACCGCGGCGTGGCCATCACCAACCTGGCGCCCGGGCCGGTGGATACCGGCTTCCTGGACCGCGCCGGCATCGGCCGCCACAGCCGCTTCCGCCTGCTGCCACAGGCCACGGCGCGGCAGGTGGCGGAACAGGGCTGGCGCGGCTTCCGCCAGAGCAAGCGGCTGGTGGTGCCGGGCATGGGCAACCGGGCGCTGGTGACGCTGGCGCCGCTGCTGCCGACCAGGCTGGTACTGGCCGGGGTGAAGGCGCTGCAACTGCGGCGGCGGCGCGTGAAGCCGTAGTGGGGGCTACCGCCCTTCGAATTCCTGGTCCTTCTTCGGGATCAGGTCATAGGGCAGGGCGAAGCCGGGCAGGGCGGCCAGGCGGCGGGACCAGGCTTGGAGGCTCGGCCAGTTGCCGATCTCAAGCCCGCCTTCGGCCATGAACACCATGCGACCCCAGCAGCCGATATCGGCGATGGTCGGGCCATCGCCCACCAGCCAGTCGCGGCCTGCCAGGGCGCGGTCCACGAAGCTCAGCGCGGCTTCGGCCAGCGGGCGGAAATAGGCCATCACCGCCGGGTCCACCGCGCGGAAGCGGCTGTAGTGCCGGACCTTCGCCACATTGGTGATGGCGTCGGCCTCCCAGGAAAGCCATTCCCGTGCCGTCCAGCGCTCCTGCTCGGTCGCGCCGGCGAAATGGCCGGTGGTGCGGGCCAGGTAGTCCAGGATGATGTTGGACTGCACGATGATGAGACCGCGATGGCGCAGCGCCGGCACCTGGCCGTAGCGGTTGATGGCCAGGTATTCCGGCGATTTCTGCACGCCGTTCTTCAGGTTCACCGTGCGGAAGCTGAAGGGCAGGCCGGCCAGCGCCAGGAACAGCATCGGCTTGTAGCTGGAGGATGAGGTGAAGCTGCCATGCAGCACCAGCCTTTCCGGATTCTCCTGGCCTGCCATGCCGTCCTCCCGCCCGTTTTCGCCCGCCAGGGCAGCATGGCCGGCGGCCCGGGTCCATCGCTGATTGCCGAGGCCGGGGCTTTTCCCCTTGCTTTCGCGGTTGCGAAGGCGCACATGCAGCAACGGCGGCGGCCACGGGCCCCGACGCGGTGCCCTGGCCGCGTGAACGGCCGCCCGGAACAGCCGGGCCGAGCCGAACTGCCGGGCACAAGGGATTTCCACGGATCGACCCAGCCACGCGGGGTCTCCACCCCGAAACCCGCAGCATTGCGCCCCCGCATGGGCGCGGCCGCGCGATGGATTGTATTCGTTACGTGACACTCTTTACCGATCTTGGCCTCGCCACGCCCATCCTGCGTGCGCTGGAGGAGGCCGGCTATGAAACCCCCACCCCGATCCAGGCCAAGGCCATTCCTTCCGTGCTGGAAGGCCGTGACCTGCTGGGCATCGCCCAGACCGGCACCGGCAAGACCGCAGCCTTCGCCCTGCCCATCCTGAACCGGCTGATGAAGGGCGGCCGCCCGCCGCGCGGCGGCTGCCGCGTGCTGGTGCTGGCGCCGACGCGGGAGCTCTGCTCGCAGATCGCCGACAGCTTCAAGACCTATGGCAAGCACCTGGGCCTCTCGGTCGCCACCGTCTTCGGCGGCGTGCCGCATGGCCCGCAGCGCCGGGCGCTGGCGGCCGGGATCGATGTGCTGGTCGCCACCCCGGGCCGGCTTCTGGACCACCTCTCCGCCGGCACCGCCCGGTTGGACCGGGTGGAGGTGCTGGTGCTGGATGAGGCCGACCAGATGCTGGACAAGGGCTTCCTGCCCGCCATCCGCAAGGTCGTGCCGGTGATCCCGGCACAGCGGCAGACGCTGTTCTTCTCCGCCACCATGCCGAACGAGATCGCGCGCCTGGCTTCCGACCTGCTGCGCGACCCGCTGCGGGTGGAGGTGGCGCCGGTCGCCAGCACGGCGGAGCGCGTGGCGCAGCGCGTGCTGCATGTGGAATCCGGGCGCAAGCGCGGCCTGCTGGCGAAGCTGCTGCGCGCCGAAGGCGTCGGCCGCACCCTGGTCTTCGCCCGCACCAAGCACGGCGCCGACCGCGTGGTGAAGCAGTTGGACCAGGACGGCCTCGCGGCCAACGCCATCCACGGCAACAAGTCCCAGGGCCAGCGGGAGCGCGCCCTGGCCGAGTTCAAGGACGGCTCGGCGCCGATCCTGGTGGCGACCGACATCGCCGCCCGCGGCATCGACGTGGACGGCGTGACCCATGTGGTGCAGTACGACCTGCCCGACACGCCCGAGAGCTATGTCCACCGCATCGGCCGCACCGCCCGCGCCGGCGCCTCGGGCGAGGCGATCGCGTTCTGCGCGCCGGATGAGCTGGAGAAGCTCTGGGCGGTGGAGAAGCTGATCCGCCAGGTGATCCCCGCCGAGGACCTGCGGGAGGACAAGTCGGCGCCGCTGAACAAGGCCCAGGTGCAGCAGAAGGCGAAGGGTCGCCAGGGCCGTGGCGCGCCGCAACCGCATCGTGGCCAGGCGCGGCCGCAAGGGCAGCGCCCCCAGGCCCATGGGCATGGCC
>JAEWCI010000066.1 GCA_023390705.1 Pseudomonadota bacterium | reverse complement strand
CCACCTCCGCCCCGTTGACCGCCTTGCGGAAGGCGTCGGTGGCGATGCCGGCGTTCAGCGCCTGGTTCAGCGCCATGGTGATCTCGGCCGGCGTGCCGCGCGGGGCGGAGATGCCGAACCAGGAGGTCGCCTCGAAGCCCGGAAGCCCCGCTTCATGCAGGGTCGGCACCTCGGGCAGCAGCGGGGTACGGACGCGGCCGGTGACGCCCAGCGCCCGCACCCGGCCCTCCCGGGCATGCGGCGCCCAGGTCAGGGCATTGTCCACCGCCAATTGCAACTGGCCGTTCACCAGATCGGTCAGCACCAGCGGGCTGCCGCGATAGGGCACATGGGTCAGTTGCACCCCGGCCATGGTGCAGAACAGCGCGCCGGAGAGGTGGCCGGAGGTGCCGTTGCCCGGCGTGCCGTAATGCAGCGCGCCGGGCCGCGCCTTGGCCAGGGCAATCAGCTCCGCCAGGCTCCGCACCGGCAGATCGTTGTTTGCCAGCACCAGGTTCGGCGTGCGCGCGATCAGCACCACCGGGTCGAAGGCGGTGTCGGGATCGAAGGGCATCCTTTCGTAGATGTTGGGATTGATCGCGTTGGTGGCGATGTTGGAGAGGAACAGCGTGTAGCCGTCCGGTGCCGCCTGGGCGACGATCTCCCCGGCCAGGTTGCCGGCGGCGCCGGGGCGGTTGTCCACCACCGCCGTGCCGCGCAGCCGCTCCGCCAGGATCTGCGCCGCCAGCCGCGCCACCGTGTCGGAAAAACCGCCGGCACCGAAGGGAACGACGATGCGGATGGGCCGGTTCGGGTAGCCGTTCGTGGTTTGGGGCTGAGCCCGGGCCGCGCCGCTGCCGCCCAGCGCCAGCAGCACGGCGGTGCCTTGCAGGAAACGGCGCCTCATGCCGGCACGCCCCCGGCGATGCCGGCGCGGTGCAGCCTGCGGGGCAGGGTGCCGTAATCGGTGATGGCCAGGTGCTGCACCGTGCAATTGTCCCATACCAGCAGGTCGCCCGGCGCCCAGTTGTGCCGGTAGAGGAATTGCGGCTGGGTCGCATGTGCCCAGAGCCGGCGCAGCAGCGCCTCGCTTTCCTCCGCTGCCATCCCCTCGATCTCCTTGGTGTGGCCTTCGGTGACGAAGAGGCATTCCCGCCCGGTCGCCGGATGGCGGCGCACCACCGGGTGGGACACATCCGGCAGCGGCTTGGCCGACTGGTCGATCGGCGGCCGGTAGAAGCCCGCCGCCGCCTTGCGCTCGACATGCTCGGTGATGCTGTGCACCGCGCGCAGCCCGCGCAGCCGCGCCCGCATCTCCTCGGGCAGCGCTTCGAAGGCCGCGGCGTTGTGGGCGAAGCAGGTGTCGCCCAGGGCGCGGCCGTCGCGCTGTGGGATCTGCACCGCGTGCAGCACGGTGTAGGCATCCGGCCGCGGCAGGTAGGAGCCGTCTATGTGCCAGAGCGCGCCGGCATCCACCAGGCCGATCGGTTCCCCATCCGCGCGGCGGATATTGGAGACGATGGTCAGTTCCGGGCAGTTCTCCACCGCGAATTTGTTGAAGAAGGAAACCCGCAACTCGCCGAGCTGGCGGGAGAAGGCCACCTGCTGCGCCGGGGTCATGGCCTGGTTGCGCAGCAGGACCACGCCCCGCTCGTGCAGCGTGTCGCGGATCAGCCGCATCGCCGCCTCGTCCACGCCGGCGGCGAGGTCCACGCCGCGGATCTCCGCCCCGGTGAAGGGGCCCAGGGGAATGGCGGTCGCGGTCATGGCGCCCACGCCGTCCGCCGGGCGGAATGACTGGCCGGCTGCGCCGGATGGGCCGGCGTGCCGGGCTGCGGCCTTCTGGACATTCCCTCTTCCCTCGTCCGTTGCGAATTGCTGGCGGGAAGTGTGCGGGGCATCCGCAGGGTGCGTCAATTCGCCGGCGGGCCATGCGGTGGCGGCGCTTGTTCCCGGGCGGTTCCGCGCCACAGTATGGCGTGATGCCCAGCCTCGCCCCCGTTCGCTTGCCGGACGCCGACCCCAGCTTCGCCGAGCTTCTCGCCCTGCGGCCCCATCTTTCCCTGCACGCCCTGGACGGGCTGCTGATGGAGGAGGTGCCGCTCGCCCGCATCGCCGCCGAGGTCGGCACCCCTACCTGGGTCTATTCCGCCGGCGCCCTGCGCCGCCGCGCCCGGGCCCTGCGCGCCGCCCTGGACGGCGCCGGGCTCAGGGCCAGCGTGCATTATGCGGTCAAGGCCAATGGCAACCGCGCCGTGCTGGCGGTGCTGGCCGCCGAGGGCCTGGGCGCCGATGTGGTGAGCGAGGGCGAATTGCGCCTGGCCCGTGCCGCCGGCATCCCGGCCAGCGCCATCGTCTTCTCCGGCGTCGGCAAGACGGAACGCGAACTGCGCCTGGCGCTGGAGGAAGGCATCCTGCAACTCAATGCCGAAAGCGGGGAGGAGATCGACATGATCTCCGCCGTCGCCGCCGGCATGGGGAAGCAGGCGCCGGTGGCGCTGCGGGTGAACCCGGACGTGGATGCCCGGACCCATGCCAAGATCACCACTGGCCGGTCGGAGAACAAATTCGGCATCGCCATCGGCGACGCGCCCGAACTCTACGCCCGGATGGCGGCGCTGCCCGGCATCAGGCCGGTCGGCATCGCCGTGCATATCGGCAGCCAGATCACCAGCGGCATGGCCGCCTACCGCGCCGCCTACGCGAAGGTAGCAGAGCTGGTGCAGGCGCTGCGTTCCCGGGGCCTGCCGGTGGAGCGGGTGGATTGCGGCGGTGGCCTCGGCATTCCCTACCGCGACGAGCCGGCGCCGGCGCCGGAGGCCCTGGCCGGCGCCATCAAGGCGACGCTGGGCGGGCTCGGCCTGCCGGTGATGCTGGAGCCGGGGCGCTGGATCGCCGGCCCGCCCGGCCTGCTGCTGACCTCCGTGGTGCTGCAGAAGCAGGGGGCGGAGCGCCGCTTCCTGGTCACCGACGCCGCCATGAACGACCTGATCCGCCCGGCGATGTACGAGGCCTGGCACGGCATCCTCCCGGTCGCCGCCGCCGCCCATGCCGCGCCGCTCTCGCCCGCCGACGTGGTGGGCCCGGTCTGCGAGACCGGCGACACCTTCGCGCGAGGCCGTGCCCTGCCGATGCTGCAACCGGGTAGCCTTCTGGCGTTCCTTGATGCGGGAGCCTATGGCGCGGTGATGAGCAGCACCTACAACATGCGCCCCCTGGCGGCCGAGGTGCTGGTGGACGGCGCCTGCTTCGCCGTGGTGCGCGAAAGGCAGAGCTTCGAGGCACTGCTGGCCGCCGGCCGGCTGCCGCCCTGGCTGGCGGAGCCCGCCGGCTGATGGCCCCGGGGCGGGAGGCTCTTGCCGCGCGGCTGGGCCGCCACCGCCGCTGGAGCCGGATTGCCCTGTTCTGGGAAGGGATCTGGCCGCGGCTCTGGCCGCTGCTCGGGGGGCTGGGGGGCTTCCTGCTGCTGGCGCTGCTGGGCCTGCCGCCGCTGCTGCCTTCCTGGCTGCATGCCGCCCTGCTGCTCGGCTTCGCCGGCCTGGCC
>JAEWCI010000005.1 GCA_023390705.1 Pseudomonadota bacterium | reverse complement strand
CGCCCTGATCTCCCCGGAGGAGGGGCGGGCGCTGGTGGATGAGGGCCATGAGATCGGCATCCATTCCTGGATCCACGAGGCCAACACCACCCTGCCCCCGGGCAGGGAGCGGGAGCTGACGCTGCGTTCCGCCGATGTGCTGGAGAAGGTCAGCGGCCGCCGCCCTGTCGGCATCCGCACCGCGAGCTGGGATTTCTCGGTGGATACCATGTCCATCATCCGCGAGATGGGCCTGCTCTACGACAGCAGCCTGATGGGCGATGACGAGCCCTATGAGCTGATGGCGGATGGCGAGCCGACCGGCGTGGTGGAATTGCCGACGGAATGGATCCGCGACGACGCGCCCTATTTCAACTTCGTCCGCTTCAGCGCGCTGCGCCCCTACACCCCGCCCAGCGCGGTGGAGGAGATCTTCAAGGCCGAATTCGACGGCGCCTATGCCGAATGCGGGCTGTTCCTGCTGACCATGCACCCGCATTTCATCGGCCATCGCAGCCGCATGCCGATCCTGGAACGGCTGATCGACTACATGCGTGGCCATGACGGCGTGTGGTTCGCCACCCATGAGGAAGTGGCGCGCTACTGCAAGGATGAGGCGGGGCTGTAGCCCCGCCCTTCCGTCCTATCCCAGCGACCCCGCGCGCAGCCGCGCCGCGTACAGGTCACCCAGTGCCGCGCCCAATGAGCGGTTCAGCGCCTCCAGCCGGAACACCGCCTCCAGCCGGGGCGCGGCCGCCGCCAGCTCCGCCGCGCCGAACAGCAGCGGCAGCAGCCCGCTCGCCCGCGCCAGGCCGATCAGCAGCGCCTCGCGCGGTTCCGGGATGCCGTCCTCCAGCACCACCTCGCGCAGCCTGGCGCGCAGCGCCTGCGCCGCTTCCCGCCCGCCGGATTTCGGGTAGCGCCGGTCGGGAAAGCCCCAGAGGAAGCGCCCCTCCTGCCGGCGCAGCAGCCCGCGCGCCACCAGCCCGTCCAGCAGCGCGGCGCGCAGCCCGGATTCGGCCCCGGCCACCACGGTCAGCGCCTGGGCGCTGGGCATGGCGCCCGGAGGCAGGCGGGCCAGGGCGGCGTCCAGCACGGCATCGCCGGTGGCCTCGCGCCCCGCCACTTCCAGCCGTTCCAGGTCGGTGTCCAGCCGGCCAGCCAGGGCCAGTTCCATCAGCACCGCCGCGGCCAGGGCGAGGCCGGCGGCCATGCCGCGCCGGCCCACCGGCTCACCGGTCTCGTCATCCAGCGCAAGGAGGAGGATCGCCTCCGGCAGGCTCAGTCCCTGCCCGATCGGGCCGGCTTCCATCAGACGGTCCTCAGTTCGGCGCGCGCCGGCGCCGCTCTTCGATGGCTGCCTCGAAATCGTAGCCGAGATGGGCATTGATATGCGCGGTGAGGCAGTCCGTGGCCGCCGTCAGGTCGCCCGCTTCCAGCGCCTCGACCAGCGCCTCGTGGTCGCGGGCCCCCTCGCCGCGCGGGCCCTGGCCATGGCCGAGGCCCCACACCACCGCGAGCTGGCGCGACAGGCTCTGCCACAGCGCCAGCAGCGGGGCGTTGCCGGAAATGCGGCAGAGCTCGCCATGGAACAGCTCCTCGGCCGTGACCCTTGCGGCGGGGTCGCCGCTGCGATCGGCCAGGAAGAAATGTTCGGCGGCGCGCCGCAGCGCGGCGAATCGCTCCGCCCCGCCCGGCTGGCGCAGCGCTTCCTCCACCGCGAGGAGTTCGAGCACCAGGCGTACCCGCATCAGCTCGGCGACACCCCGGTTGCTCACCTGCATCAGCCGCATGCCCTTGTAGGGCGTGCTGGTGACAATGCCCTGGCTTTCCAGCAGGCGCAGCGCCTCTCGCACCGGCACGCGGCTGATGCCAAGATCGCGGGCGATCTCCGCCTCCACCAGGCGATCGCCCGGCAGGAAAATGCCGCGGGCCGCAGCGGCAACGATGGCTTCCGCCGCCTGCTCAACCATGGTCCGGGGCTGAACCGGAAGGAGACGGCGCGGCTCGGCAAACGCCGTGCCGGCATCAGCGGGCGCGGCGCTGCGCATCCGCTGCTCGCGTAGAGCCACGTCCGATACGTCCTTCCATCCAAAGAGATCTGAACGCAGTATAAATTCCACTTATTGGTTTAGAAAGAGATGACACTCGCGAGGAAGCGAGCGGTCGAAGAGTGTGGTTTTTTTGGCGCAGTGTGACCCGTCACCATGGATGCGTATACATTTTAATGACAGAGGATCGCGGAATCCGCGCCAATTCGGGAAATATAATGAATAAGAATGTTACCAAAGATTTAACTTCAGCCACGGGCTCGTCGCAATACCTCCCCCGCCCCCTCCGCCCTTTGCAGCCGGGGCAATTCGCCCCTAGATGCCCGCGACTTGCCGATGCGGGAGGGTTGATGCGGTGCAGGATATGATCGATCTGGCCGGGCTGAAGGTGTCACGCCGGCTGCATGCCTTCCTGGAGGCCGAGGCGCTGCCCGGCACGGGCATCACCCCGGAGCGCTTCTGGTCCGCCTATGCCGCCATCCTGCGTGACCTCGCGCCGCGCAACGCCGCCCTGCTGGCACGGCGCGACGAGTTGCAGGAGAAGATCGACGCCTGGCACCGCGCCAATCCGGCGCGGCCGATCGACCAGGCCGCCTATACCGGCTTCCTGCGCCAGATCGGCTATCTCCTGGCGGAAGGGCCGGATTTCCACATCGGCACCACCGGTGTTGATCCCGAGATCGCGCTGATCGCCGGGCCGCAGCTCGTCGTGCCGGTCTCCAACGCCCGCTATGCGCTGAATGCCGCGAATGCCCGCTGGGGCAGCCTGTATGACGCGCTCTACGGCACGGATGCGCTGCCGGAAACCGATGGCGCGGCGCGCGGCAAGGGCTACAACCCGGCGCGCGGCCGCAAGGTCATCGAATACGCCCGCGGCGTGCTGGACCAGGCTGCGCCGCTGGCCGGCGGCGCTTCGCACCGCGATGCCGCGGGCTATGCCATCGTGGCGGGCGCGCTGGCGGTGAAGCTGGCGAACGGCACCACGCTGGGCCTCGCCCGCCCCGGCCAGTGCGTCGGCTACCAGGGCGATGCCGCCGCGCCTTCCGCCGTGCTGCTGGTGAATCACGGGCTGCACCTGGAAATCCGCATCGACCGCGACCACCCCATCGGCAAGGACGACCCCGCCGGCATCGCCGACCTCGTGCTCGAATCCGCCGTCACCACCATCCAGGACGCCGAGGATTCGGTGGCGGCCGTGGATGCCGAGGACAAGGTGCTGGTCTACCGCAACTGGCTCGGCCTGATGAACGGCTCGCTGGAAGCGAGCTTCGAGAAGGGCGGCGGCACCATGGTGCGGCGCCTGAACCCGGACCGCACCTATCTCAAGCCCTCGGGCGGCGCGCTGACGCTGCCGGGCCGCAGCCTCATGCTCATCCGCAATGTCGGCCACCACATGATGACCGACATCGTCCAGCAGGACGGCAAGGAGACGCCGGAGACCATCCTGGACGCCATGTGCACCGTGGCCATCGCGCTGCACGACCTGCGCGGCCAGGGCAAGGGCCGCAACAGCCGCGCCGGCAGCGTCTATATCGTGAAGCCCAAGATGCACGGGCCGGAGGAAGTGGCCTGGGCGAACGAGCTGTTCGGCCGGGTGGAGGACGCCTTCGGCCTGCCGCGCGACACGCTGAAGATGGGCATCATGGACGAGGAACGCCGCACCACGGTGAACCTCAAGGAATGCATCCGCGCGGCGAAGGACCGGGTGGTGTTCATCAACACCGGCTTCCTGGACCGCACCGGCGACGAGATCCATACCTCAATGGAAGCCGGGGCGATGATCCGCAAGAACGACATGCGGTCCACCGCCTGGATCAAACACTACGAGGACAGCAACGTGGATGTCGGCCTGCTCTGCGGGCTGCGCGGCCGGGCGCAGATCGGCAAGGGCATGTGGGCGGCGCCGGACATGATGGCGGCGATGCTGGAGCAGAAGGTCGGCCACCCCAAGGCCGGCGCCAACACCGCCTGGGTCCCCTCCCCCACCGCCGCCACGCTGCACGCGCTGCACTACCACCAGGTGGAGGTGGCGGCGCGGCAGGAGGAACTGGCCCAGGGCGGCCGCCGCGCCAGCCTGGACGCCATCCTGACCGTGCCGCTGGCCGAGAACACCAACTGGTCCCCCGCCGATGTGCAGGCGGAGCTGGACAACAACGCCCAGGGTATCCTCGGCTATGTCGTCCGCTGGATCGACCAGGGCGTCGGCTGTTCCAAGGTGCCGGACATCAACGATGTCGGGCTGATGGAGGACCGCGCGACGCTGCGCATCAGCAGCCAGCATATCGCCAATTGGCTGCGCCACGGCATCTGCACCGAGGCGCAGGTGATGGAGACGATGAAGCGCATGGCCGCGGTGGTGGACCGCCAGAATGCCGGCGACCCCGCCTATACCCCGATGGCGCCGGGCTTCGACGGCCCGGCCTTCAAGGCTGCTTGCGCCCTGGTGTTCAAGGGCCGCGCGCAGCCGAACGGCTATACCGAATTCGTCCTCCACGCCCGCCGGCGTGAGGCGAAGGCGCGCGGCTGAGCCGCTTCCGGCGGCGGGCCTTGGCCCGCAGCCGTGACGCGGCTGACGGGAAGCAAACCGCCCGATCGGCGAAGGGCCGTACGGCCCGAGGCCGCTGAATCGGCCGGCAGCAAGCAAACCAGGCGGGGCGGCGCGGCCGCCGCCCTGCCTTTCCGGCCTGAAGCCTTCGCGCCGAACGGCCCGGCGCACCCGCCCCTGGCCCGCCGGGCAGGAGGCGCATAAATGGCCGCCACACCATTGCCGTGGAATTTTCTCTGACATGACCCAGCTTCGTCTGCCTCGCCGCGCGCTGCTCGGCGCCGCCCTTGCCACCCCGCTGGTGGCCCGTGCCCAGTCCGGCGAATGGCCGAACCGTCCGGTGCGCGTTGTGGTGCCTTTCCCGCCCGGCGGCTCCAACGACGTCATCGCCCGGCCGCTGGCGGAGCGGCTGCAGGCCAGGCTCGGCCAGCCCTTCGTCGTCGAGAACCGGGCCGGCGCCGGCGGCCTCATCGGCGCCGGGCAGGTGGCCCAGGCCCCGGCCGATGGCTACACGCTGATGGTCACCTCCTCCTCCTTTGCCACCGGCGCCGCCATCCAGCGCACGAGCTGGGATGCGGAAGGCAGCTTCGACGCGGTGGCGCTGCTGGCCCGCGCGCCCTTCTTCATCATGGTGCGGCAGGACAGCCCGCTGCGGAACCTGCAGGACCTGATCCGCTACGCCAAGGCGAACCCGGGCAAGCTCGACTACGGCACCTCGGGCGCCGGCGGCATCAACCACTTCGTCACCGAATACTTCTCCCGCCAGGCCGGCATCCAGATGACGCAGGTGCCCTATCGCGGCACCGCCCCGGCGGTGACGGACCTGATCGCCGGTCATATCCAGTTGATGATCACCACCGTCGCCAGCGCCAATGCCGCCATCCGCGAAGGCCGCATCCGGCTGCTCGCGGCCACCGCGCCGGATGGGCTGCTGCCGGAAGGCGTCGCGCCGGTGCCGACGGCGAAGGAGCAGGGCGTGGACTACGAAGTGACGATCTGGTGGGGACTGCTGGCGCCCAAGGGCCTGCCGCCCGCCCTGCGCAGCACCATCCATGGCGCGGTGAACGCCGCCCTGGCGGAGCCCGCCCTGGCCCGGATCTACGAAGGCGAAGGCGCCCGCCCCGCCCAGGGTGGGCCGGACGAGTTCCCCCGCGTCCTGCATGCTGATCTTGCCCGCTGGCGCGATCTCGCGCGGGCTGCCAACATCCGGGCGGAATGAGCCAGAACCCGACACCCCACCTCAAGCACTTCGACCCCTCCGCGCGCGGCGCCCTGGATGGCGTCCGCGTGGTGGACCTCTCGCGCCTGGTGGCCGGCAACATCCTGACCAAGGTGCTGTCGGACCACGGGGCGGAGGTGCTGAAGATCGAGCCGCCGGAAGGCGATACGCTGCGCCACTGGCGCATCAACGGCATCTCCACCACCTGGAAGACGCTGTGCCGCAACAAGCGCAGCCTCTGCCTGGAACTGCGCAACCCGGAAGCCGTGGCGGTGGTGAAGCGCCTGGTGGCGGGGGCGCAGATGCTGGTGGAAAGCTTCCGCCCCGGCATCCTGGAAGTGATGGGCCTGGACCCTGCCACCCTGCTGACGCTGAACCCCGGGCTGGTCATCGTCCGCATCAGCGGCTGGGGCCAGACCGGGCCGTACAACCACAAGCCCGGCTTCGGCACGCTGGTGGAGGGCTATTCCGGCTTCGCCGCCGTCAACGGCTTCGGCGACCGGGAACCGGTGCTGCCGCCGATGTACATGGCGGATGGCTATGCCGGGCTCTACGGCGCCGCCAATGCCATGATCGCGCTGCGCCATGCGGAGGCTACCGGCCAGGGCCAGGTCATAGACCTCAGCCTGTTCGAGCCGATCTTCACCATGCTGGAGCCGCAGGTCGCCAATTGGCAGCTCACCGGCCGGCTGAAGCCGCGCACCGGCAGCCGCAGCACCAATGCCGCGCCGCGCAACGCCTATCAGACGAAGGATGGCGGCTGGGTCTGCCTTTCAGCCAGCACCCAGGGCATGACGGAGAAGCTGTTCCGCTCCATGGGGCGGGAGGACATGATCACCGACCCGCGCTTCGCGACGAATGCCGAGCGGGTGCGGCACGGGCTGGAGCTGGACCGCATCATCGCCGACTACATCGCGGCGATGACGCTGGAGGAGACGCTGGCGCATTTCGACAAGGCCGGCGTCACCATCGGCCCCATCATGAACGCCCAGCAGCTTGAGCATGACCGCTATGTGATCGAGCGCGAGGCGATGATCGCCGTGCCGGATGACGAGATGCCGAATGGCTGGCTGCCCATGCATGGGCCGGTCGCGCATCTCTCCGGCACGCCAGTTGTCTTCGCCCGGCCGGCGCCGAAGCTCGGCGAGCACAACGGTGAAGTGCTCGGCCCGCTCCTGGGCGAGGCCGAGCTAGCCCGGCTGCGCGAGGCCGGCGTCGTGCGGGAGCCGTCATAGCCTGCGCCCTCACGCCATGCCCGCCCTACAACCGGTTGGCGTTCGGAACTGAACGCCAACCGGCCGAGGTTATTGTTCGTCGGACAGATTCACGCTTCCGGGCGTTCACGCCCGTCCGCGATCTGCTCTATTCCGGTTTCAGCCCGGCAAGCTGCACCGCGCGGCGGGCGCGCCCGAGATCGGCCTGGAGGAAGCGGGCGAAGCCTTCGGGCGCCGCGAGTTCCGGCGTGGCGACCTCCACCCCCAGCCCGCCGAGCCTTTCGCGCAGGGCGGCATCGGCCAGGCATTCACGCAGCACGGCGGCAAGCCGCGCCACCACCTCGGCCGGCATGCCGGCCGGGCCGCAAAGGCCGAAATAGGTGATCATCACCGCATCCTGGTAGCCGGCTTCCGCCAGGGTCGGCAGCTCCGGGGCCAGGGGGCTGCGCGCCTCGGCGGTGATGGCCAGCAGCCGGGCCTTGCCTTCCCGCGCCAGCGGCACGGAAGTCGGCAGTTGATCCATCATGCAGGCGATGTTGCCGGCCAGCAGATCCGGCAACATCTGGCCGGTGCCGCGGTAATGCACCGGCGTCAGCCCGGCGCCGCTCGCCTCGTTGAACAGCGCCAGCACCAGGTGGTTGGAGGTGCCGATGCCCGGCGTGCCGCCGGTGACGCGGCCGGGCTGCGCCTTGGACAGGGCGACCAGTTCCTGCACCGTCCGCGCCGGATGGTCGGCGCGCACCACCAGGGCCATCGGCACCCGGGCGCAGAGGCCGATGGGCTGCAATTCGCGGAAGGGATCATAGCCCAGATTGGCCATGATCAGCGTGTTCACCACCAGCCCGCCATTGGCGCCGAGCAACAGCGTGTAGCCATCCGGCCTGGCCTTGGCGACCATCTCGGTGCCCAGGCTGCCGCCGGCGCCGGCACGGTTCTCCACCACCACCGGCTGGCCCAGGCGCGGCGTCATCTGCGCCGCCAGCAGCCGGCCGATCACATCCGTGGTGCCTCCCGGCGGGAAGGCGATGACGAGCCGCAGCGGCCTGTCCGGCCAGGACTGCGCGGCGGCAGGCAGCGTGGCCAGCAGGGCAGGCGCGGCCAGCAGGACACGGCGGGCGATGGGCATTTGGCGTGTTCCTCCCGTTTTGCCAGCAGCATGCCCGGCATCCCGCCCCCGTGCCAAGCCATCGTGCCAGGCCATCTCGCCGCCCCGGCCCGACCGGCCAGAGCGGATCGCGGACGGGCGTGAACGCCCGGGAGCGTAAATCCGCTCTACGGGCGATGACCTGCAGCGGTTTGCGCGTTCAGGATGACGCGCGAACCACTGCAGGCTCGACAAGCACCGGCGGCCTGGGATCAATGCGGGCTCTGCACCCGCGCAGGCCGGCCCACCGGCCGGCAGCGCCCCAGATGGAGTCGCCCGATGCCCCGTGAACTGCCGAGCTGGCGGTCGCTGCTCTATGTCCCGGCCACCCAGCCGCGCTTCGTCGAGAAGGCGCATACCCGCGGCGCCGATGCCATCATCCTCGACCTGGAGGACGCGGTCGCGCCGGGGGAGAAGGCTGCGGCGCGGGCGGCGCTGAAGGCCGCGGTGCCGATGGTGCGCCAAAAGGGGCCTGACGGTCGCGGCGCTGATGTCTGCGTGCGGGTGAACCGCCCCCTCGCCCTTGCCGTGCCGGATATCGAGGCTGCGGTGGCGGCGGGCGCCGACGTGTTGATCCTGACCAAGCTGCTCGGCCCCGACCATGTGGGCGTGCTGGCCGAGCATGTCGGCGAGGCCGAGGTCGCGGCCGGCGTGCCCCTCGGCCGGACGAAGCTGATCGGCCTGGTGGAGACGGCCGACTCCCTGCCCAAGCTGGAAGCGATTGCCCGTGCCGATGACAGGCTGGTGGGCCTCAGCGTCGGCGGCGAGGACCTGGCGACCGACCTCGGCGCCCAGGCCACGCCGGATGCGCTGGACCTGCCGAAGCGCATGGGGCTGCTGGCCGCGCGTGCTGCCGGCATCCTGCCCATGGGCTTCATCGGGACGGTGGCCGACATCACCGACCTGGAAGGCTACCGGGCCATGCTGCGCCGCTCCCGCGCCATCGGCTTCGCCTGCGCCAGTTGCGTGCACCCTTCCCAGGTGCCGATCATCAACGAGGAATATGGCGCCAGCCCGGAGGAGATCGCCCGCGCCCGCCGCATGGTAGCGGCCTTCCAGGAAGCGCTGGCCCGCGGCCAGGGCGCCGTCGCCTTCGAGGGCCAGATGATCGACGAACCGGTGGTGGCCCGCGCCCGCAACCTGCTGAAGCGCTTCGGGGGCTGAAACGGTACCGGGCGCCCGCGCCCGGCCGTTACCGCTCCGGCCATCCGTTCCAGGGAGCAGTCCCGTTCGGGGCCGATCACCGGGCCATCCCGGACATGGCCGGGAGTGAAGCTGGCCAGCGCCTTGCACCATGCCATCACGGCAAGGAGGGCGCCCGGCCATGGACCGGGCGCCCCCATGGAGAGGCAGGCTATGGGAACCGGCGGGCAGTGTCCCGCCGGCTCATCATGTCAGCGGCGAGGACCGCCCGGCGTGTTGGTCGGGCGGCTGGACGCCGGCCGCTCATTCTCCGGACGGGCGCCGCTGATGTTGGTGCCGGCCACGTCATCCACCGCGCGGCGCGCCATGGTGCCGGGAGGGTTGCCGGGCGTGCCATCCGGGCCGCTGCCGGTCAGGCCGTCGCGCCGCTCATTCTCCGGACGGGCGCCGCTGATGTTGGTGCCGGCCACGTCGTCCACCGCGCGGCTCGCCATGGTGCCCGGCGGGTTGCCGGGCGTGCCGTCCGGGCCGCTGCCGGTCATGCCGCTGCGCCGCTCATTCTCCGGGCGGGCGCCGCTGATGTTGGTGCCGGCCACGTCATCCACCGCGCGGCGCGCCATGGTG
>JAEWCI010000641.1 GCA_023390705.1 Pseudomonadota bacterium | reverse complement strand
CCAGGGCCCCCCGCCGGCTTGGCTGCGCGCCACGGGCCGCGGCGCCCGTTCGGGCGCTCGGCCCTGGTGGGCCGCCTTCATGTGCAGCGCCGGCCTTCGCGCTCATGCCGCCGTCTTTCGGGGCGCCGCCGCGCCGCGTCGGGCATGGGCCGACCGCAGGTTGACGCCGCGCGGTGCCCCCCGCAGCCTGGGCGCGCATGATCCTCTCTCCCCTCTGGCTGCCGGCGACGCTGGTGGCAGCCCTGTTCCAGTGCTGGCGCACCGCCATGCAGCAGCGGCTGCGCGGCCGGCTTTCGGTGAACGGCGCCGGCGTGGTGCGCTATCTCTACGGCGTGCCGGTGGCCGGGCTGTACCTGGGCGGCTACCTGGCGATGACGGGGGGCGAGGTGCCGCCCTTCTCCTGGCAGTTCCTGGCCCTGACCCTGGGTGGCGGGGTGGCGCAGATCATCGCCACCAACCTGCTCATCATGGCCTTCGGCTTCCGCGGCTTCGCCGTCGGCACCGCCTATTCCAAGACCGAGGTGGTGCAGAGCGCGGCGCTGGCGCTGCTGCTGCTGGGCGAACGGGTCTCCGCCCTGGCCTGGGCCGGCGTGGCGGTCAGTGTCGGCGGGGTGCTGTATCTCTCGCTGGCCGGGCGGGCGATGACGGCGCGCGAGATTCTGGCCGGCACCTTCCAGCCGGCGGCGCTGTGCGGCCTGGCGGCGGGCTTCGGCTTCGCCGCCGCTTCGGTGTTCATCAAGGCCGCCACCCTGGCCCTGGGTTCGGGGGACCTGATCCTCGGCGCCCTGACCACGCTCTTTCTGATGAACGGGATGCAGACCTTGTTGCAGGGCGCCTACCTGGCCTGGCGGGAGCCCGAGGAATTGCGCCGGGTCTTCGCAAGCTGGCGGGATTCCGCCTGGGTGGGCGCGCTTTCGGCCAGCGGTTCAAGCTGCTGGTTCATCGGCTTCGCCACCGCGCCGGTGGGGCTGGTGCGCGCGGTGGGGCAGGTGGAGATCATCTTCACCCTGCTGTTCAGCCGCTTCTACCTGAAGGAGAGGATGAAGCGCACCGACATCGCCGGCGCGCTCATCGTGGTGTGCGGCGTGCTGCTGGTGGTGCTGGGGCGGTAGGGCATGATCGCTTGAGGCAGGATCGCCGAAAAGCGTGAATCACGCGACGAGACAGCAGGCCGGGCCATGATCGGTGCGCCCGTCCGCACCGATCATGGGCCGGCGCCTCAGCCGAACATCGCCAGGATCGCCTTCTGGTCCACTTCCTCGATCGTCGCCGGGCTCCATTTGGCGGGCGGGTTGCCCTTGTCCACCAGGACGGCGCGTACGCCCTCGCAGAAATCCGGATGCTGATGGACCACCACGCGGGTCAGGGCGAGTTCCATATCCAGGCACTCGTCCAGCGTGGCATTGGCGCCGCGGCGGATCAGTTCCAGCGAGACGCAGAGGCTGGTGGGCGACATCCGCCGCAGGATCGCCGCCTGCTCGGCGGCCCATTCGGTGCCCTCGGCGGCCAACGCCGCCATCACCTCCGGCATGCTGTCCTTGTCGAAGCAGCGGTCGATGGCGGCGCGGTGGGGCGCGAAGCTGGCTTCGGGCGGGGTTTCGGCAAAGCGGTCCACCACGGCGGCGTCGCCGGCCAGCAGGGCCTCGCGCAGGGCCGGCATCCTCTCCCGCGGCACGAAATGGCTGGCCAGCCCGGCATGCACGGCATCCGCCCCCTTGAGCCGCGCTCCGGTCAGCGCCAGCCAGGTACCCACCGCCCCGGGCAGCCGCGGCAGGACATAGGAGGTGCCGACATCGGGGAAGAGCGCGATGGCGGTTTCGGGCATTGCCAGCAGGGCGTGCTCGGTCACCACGCGCGGGCCGTTATGGACGGAAACGCCGATGCCGCCGCCCATGCAGATGCCGTCCATCAGCGAAAGCCATGGCTTGCCGAAGCGGGCGATGCCGGCATTCACCGCGTATTCCTCGGCGAAAAAGGCCTCGACGCTGGCCTTGTCACCGGCCAGGGCGAATTGGCGGATGCCGCGGACGTCGCCGCCAGCGCAGAAGGCCTTGCCGCCGGCGCCTTCCAGCAGCACCAGCTTCACCCCGGCCTCGTCCTTCCAGGCGTCGATCGCCGCCTGGAAGGCCCGGATCATGGCGATATCCAGCGCGTTCAGGGACTTGGGCCGGTTCATCAGCAGGGTGCCGGCGGCACCCTCGCGGCGCATGATGATGCTGGGTTCGGCGGTTTCGGACATGCGCGGCGGTCTCCCGGAAAAGGCTGGGAGGCCGCGTTACCCGCTTACCGCCGGGTCAGCAACCCCACCGCCGCCGCGGTCACCGCCGCGCCGATGAGACCCTTCTTCGCCGTCTGGCTGCGCAGGAGCGGGGCCACCATGGCGGCCCGGGCGGCGGTGTCGCCCACCTGGCGCAGCGCGTCGTCGCGCACCCGCTCGGCCTCGTAGGCGATCGGGTCCTCCAGGTCGCGGCTGGCCAGCCAGCCGAACAGCCCGCAGATCACCAGATCCACCCCGGCGAGGATCAGCGCCGCGGTCACCGGGCCCTGGCTCTTCGCCAGGGCGGCGAAGCCGGCCAGATGCAGCATCATCAGCAGCATCAGGCCGAACAGCGCGGCGCCGGCCCCGAAGCCGGCCCGCAGGGCATAGCCCCGCCCCATGCGCTTCCAGCGCAGGGTCTCCGCCTGGGCGGCGAGGCGGAGCAGCCGGACCGGCCGGATCATCCGCTAGGCCCCCTCAATGGCGGTCGCGCGGATAGACATAGGTGTTGCCGCCCATCAGGCGGCCGATCAGGTAGCCGCCCACCGCGGCGATGGCGATGGCCGTCAGCGGCCGGTCCCTGACCGTGCTGCTGATGGCGTCCGCCTGGTCCTCGATGGTTTCGCGGGCGCGGCGGCTGTAGTCCTGCACGGTGTCGGCGGCATCGGCAAGCGCGGGCGTCACCCGTTCCTGCATCAGCCTCTCCACCTGGGCACGCAGTCGGGCGAGTTCCTCCTTGGCGTCATCGGCGACGCGGGTGGCGCCGGCGGCGGCCTGGTCGCGCAGCTTGCGGGCGTCGTCGGAGAAGTCGTTGGCGGCACTGGACATGGCGTCGGTCCTCTGCTGGTCGCGGCTTGCCGCTGGAAGGGCGGGCCGGCACTGGCGGTTCACGGAACTGCCCCTGGCTGGCCCGTTGGCAAGATCGGCGTTGCAACGTGTCCGGACCGCCGGCGGTTCCGCCCGCTTGCCGATGCGGCGTTGACATGGGCGCGGGCGGCGGCCTTTCTGCCGCCGGGCCCGGGGGATGGTGGCGGGCCGAGCCCGGGGGATCGGAATGGCGGAGGCGCTGGTGCGCTTCGAGGCGGTGCGGAAGACCTACCCCGGCGGGGTGGTCGCCGTGCATGGGCTGGACCTGGCGGTGAGGCGGGGCGAATTGCTGACGCTGCTCGGCCCCTCCGGCTCCGGCAAGACCACCACGCTGATGCTGCTGGCCGGATTCGAGACGCCGGATTCCGGCCGCATCCTGCTGGAGGGGCGGGACATCGCCCATACGCCGCCGCATCGCCGCGGCATCGGCGTGGTGTTCCAGTCCTACGCGCTGTTCCCGCACATGGACGTGGCGGAGAACGTCGCCTTCCCGCTGGAGGTGCGCGGCGTGCCGAAGCCCGAACGCGCGGAGCGCGTGGCCCGTGCGCTGGCGATGGTCCGCCTGGAAGCCTATGCCGGGCGGCGGCCCTCGCAGCTTTCCGGCGGCCAGCAGCAGCGCGTGGCGCTGGCCCGGGCGCTGGTCTTCGAACCGCCGATCGTGCTGCTGGACGAACCGCTGGGCGCGCTGGACAAGTCGCTGCGCGAGGAGATGCAGTTGGAGCTGCGCGCCCTGCACCGGCGGCTGGGCGTGACCATGCTCTATGTCACGCACGACCAGCACGAGGCGCTGACCCTTTCCGACCGCATCGCGGTGTTCGAGTCCGGCCGCCTGCGCCAGCTCGCCCCGCCGCGCCGGCTGTACGAGGAACCGGCGGATGCCTTCGTCGCCGGCTTCGTCGGGGAGAACAACCGCCTGCCCGGCACCGTGCTGGCGATGGAGGATGGCGAATGCCGGGTGAAGCTGGATGCCGGGCCGGAGGTGGCGGCACGGGCCGTCGGCCTGGCCGGGCCGGGCAGCCGCTGCGTGGTCACCATCCGGCCGGAGCGGGTGGCGGTGGCGGCGATGACAGCGGGCGAGATGGGCCAGGGCGCGCTGCCCGCCACCCTGGCCGAAGCGATCTTCCAGGGCGACCATGTCCGGCTGCGCCTGCTGCTGGGCCGGGGCGGCGAGATCCTGGCCAAGCGCCCGCCCGGCCTTCCCCTGCCACATCCCGGCGGCCCCGCGGCGGTGGCCTGGGAACCGGAACAGGCCCTGGCCTTCGCGCAGCCCTGAGCCACCCGGCTGGCGGAGGACCACGGGGGCCATCCGCACATGAACCGGCCGGCAGGATAAGCCGTCCGGTCGGCGCAGGGCCGCATGGCCCGAAGCCGTGAACCGGCCGGCAGGATACAGGCCGCGTTCAGTGGGCCGGGTCGAGGAAGGGCATCCCTGGCGTGGTCACATAGAAGATCACCACCCGCAGTGGTTCCGTGGCGCTGCGGTTGTGGCCGGTCATCCGCACCTGCGGCGGCTCCACGAAGGCTTCGCCGGCACGCAGCGTGACCGGTGCCCGGCCTTCCATCTCCAGCGTGAAGCTGCCTTCCAGCACCAGGACCGTGACCGGGAAGCGATGGGTGTGGAAGACGGTGCGTTCGCCCGGGCGGAGGCTCGCGGTCAGCACCTGCACCTCCTGCCGCTCGCCGCGCGGCATGCCGGCCACCTCCTCCTGCAGCAGGGTCTGGGGGCGGGCCGGCCCTGCTTCCTGCGCCACGGCGGGCAGGAGGAGCGTGCCGGCGAGCAGGCCGAACGCAATGCCGGTGGCGCGCATGGTCACCTCCCCACGGAATTGCGCGATGCTGCGGGCCGGATGGCTCAGTATACAACACAAATCCCGGGCAGCGCCGCCCTGGAGGGCGGCGGCGTGCTATCATCTCGGAACGAGCCGAAGGAGGAACGCCATGCCAGAGCTTCAACGCCGTGGTCTGCTGCTGGGGGGCGCCGGGCTGGCGATGGCCACCTGGGCCGCGCCGCGCCGCGTCGCCTTCGCCCAGCCGGCGCCGTCCGGCCCCTTCACCCTGCCGCCGCTGCCCTATGCCGCCAATGCCAATGAGCCGCATATCGACGCCCAGACCATGGAGATCCACCATGGCCGGCACCATGCGGCCTATGTGAACAACCTTAACGGCCTGCTGCGCGACCACGCCCAGCTTGCCCGGCTGCCGCTGGAGCAATTGCTGGCCCGGCTGGGCGAGGTGCCGGAGGCGATCCGCACCGGCGTGCGCAACAATGCCGGCGGCCATGCCAACCACAGCATGTTCTGGCAGGTGATGGGCGGGCGCGGCGGCGCGCCTTCCGGCGAACTGGCGCAGGCCATCACCCGCGACCTCGGCGGGCTGGACAAGCTGAAGACCGATTTCAACGGCGTCGGCGCGCGGGTCTTCGGCTCCGGCTGGGTCTTCGTCACGGTGGACCGCACCGGCAAGCTGGCCATCGCCAGCCGGCCGAACCAGGACACGCCGCTGATGGAGGGACACCGCGTGCTGTTCGGCAACGATGTCTGGGAGCACGCCTATTACCTGAAATACCAGAACCGCCGGCCGGACTACCTCGCCGCCTGGTGGAACGTGGTGAACTGGGACAAGGTGGCGGAACGCTACGCCGCGGCGAAGGCCGGGCGGCTGACCATCTGAACCGGCGCCGCGGCGCGGCATCCGGCCGTGCCGCGACCCTGGCCGGCGGGCGGGAACCGTGCGGGAGGGCTGGGGTTCAGCCCCGGTCCCCCTTGCAGCAGGTGCCCCCGCCATGGCCGCCATCCACCTGAAGCCGCTCGACCGGCAGAGCATCGTCATCACCGGTGCCACTTCGGGGATCGGCCTGGCAACGGCGCGGCTGGCGGTCAGCCGCGGCGCCCGGGTGATGCTGGTGGCCCGCAACGAGGCGGCGCTGCGCCAATTGGCCGAGGAATTGCGCGGCCGGGGCGGCCGCGCCGAATACGCGGTGGCCGATGTCGCCGACCATGCGGCGCTGGAAGCCGCAGCCCGCAAGGCGCGGGAAGCCTTCGGCGGCTTCGATTCCTGGGTGAACGACGCCGGCACCAGCATCTATGGCGAATTGGTCCGGACCCCGCTGGAGGACCAGCGCCGGCTGTTCGAGACCAATTACTGGGGCGTGGTGCATGGCTCCCTGATCGCGGTGCGGATGATGCGCGGCCGCGGCGGCGCCCTGATCAACCTGGGCAGCGTGCTGTCCGACCGGGCGATGATGCTGCAGGGCGCCTATTCCGCCAGCAAGCATGCGGTGAAGGGATTCACCGACGCGCTGCGCATGGAACTGGAGCGCGATGGCGTGCCGATCAGCGTGACGCTCATCAAGCCCAGCGGCATCGACACCCCCTTCCAGGAACATGCCCGCAACCTGCTGGACGCGCCCGGCACCCGCGTGCCGCCGCCGGCCTATGACCCGCGGCTGGTCGCGCGTGCCATCCTCCATGCCTGCGAACACCGCAAGCGGGAGATCGTCATCGGCTTCGGCGGCCATGCCATCGCGCTGATGGGGCAGGTCTTCCCGCGGCTGACCGATCTGGCGATGGAGGCGTTGGGTTATGCCGCCCAGACGACGGAGAAGGCGCCGCGGCCGATGCGCGCCGACAACCTCGACACGCCGAGCGAGGACGGCACGGAGCGCAGCCTGACCCGGCCGGTCTGGCCGGTGCGCAGGACCAGCCTGTTCCTGGAGGCGCAGCTGCATCCGCTGGGCACCGCCGCCGCCCTGGCCGGGCT
>JAEWCI010000636.1 GCA_023390705.1 Pseudomonadota bacterium | reverse complement strand
GCACCTCGCCGGCCGGCATGGCCGGGGGCGCGTCGGCGATCCTCTGCGGAGTGTCCCCCTGCGATATGGCCGGCACAGCGGGATCGGACGCCGGCGCGGCTGCCGCAGCGACCTCTTCGGATGTCGGGCCGGTCCGCTTCTCCGGGTCCGGCGCTGGCTCCGCCCCGATCGCCTGGGCCAGCAACCGGGCGGCATCGCCGGTCAGCGCCGGCGCGAAGCCGGGAACGCCGTCCGGCGCGTTGAAGTCCCAGGCATATTCGGCAGGCCCTACGAAGTCGCGGATCGCCGGATCGAGCGACCACAGGCGCCGCAGGGCCAGGTGGCGCAGGGCCGCGGGCACGCCGGGCCGGAGGAAGAGGGCAGCGAGGTCGCCCGCATCGGTCACGCTCTCGACCGGCGGCAGGGCGGCGGGATCGCAGACCGGCACGCCGGCGGGCCCGGGCGGCGCGGCGGCGAGGGCAGGCTCCGGGACAGACGGCGCCGAAAGGTCCGGCGGCGGCCGCGAAGGCTCCTCCCCCGCCCCTTCCCTCCGTTCCGATGCCGCACGCTTGCGACGGGACCAGCGGCCGAGGAACCCTTCCCCACGCTCCGTCATGTCGCCTCCCCGTTCGGCTCTTCCCCTGGGCCGCGGCGGCCCAGCGCCTCGGGGTCGGCCCGGTCGCGGCGGCGCTTCACGAAGCCGCGCTCGCGGTGGTGCTCGGCGACGAAGGCTTCGGTGACGGCACGCAGGCCTGGGGGCATCGGCAGCGCCTCCAGCAGATCCGCGCCGACCTCCGCATAGAGAGGCGCCTCGCCCGCATCCACCGTCACCAGGTGCAGCGCCATGCCTGGTGCGGCCGCGACCGGGCGGAGCACCACCCAGATTTGCGGGGCCTCCGCCTCCAGATTGTGCTTCAGGTTGTCGGTGTCGGTCGGGTGCAGCACGACATCGGCACGGCCGGCGAAGAACAGGGTGCGGCCCGCATGCTCGCGCAGCACGGTCCAGGGCTGCACCTCGGGCATCTCGCCTTCCAGCACCTCGGCCACGCGCCAGGACCAGTCCTGCCAGGCGGAAGCCGAGGGCGCGCGTTCCACCAGCACCGCGACAGGCAGGCGGCGCGTGCCGGGCAGCGTCTCCCCGATCATGCCGGGGCCTCCGCCAAACCGCGCAGCGGCAGGCCAAGGGCAAGGTTCTGCGGCTTCATGCGCACCCGCCGCGCCGGGTCCATGGCGAGCAGGAGATGGACCGGCCGCCCCGCCAGGCGCGGCAGCACTTGCGCCGGTTCGGCGAATTCGAGCACGCCGAGCCAGAGGAGGCGCGCCAGCGCCTCCTGCGCCACCGCCTCGCCGCGCCAAAGCCCGTTGGCGATGCGGGTCGCCTCGCTGTCCAGGCCGACATGCCAGTCCCATGCCCGGTCCTCGATGACCTGCACCGGCGTCACCGTCGCCCGCGCGCCCAGCACATGTGCGGCGAAGGCTTCGATGGCGCGGGCGAGGCCGGCTTGGCCCGCGCGCCCCTGGGCAATGTCGAGCGCCATGTCGTGCGCATTGGACCGCGCGAAATATCCCGGCGCGTTGGCCTCCGACAACACCTCAAGCTCCACTTCGCGCGGCGGCGCCCCTGCCTCGGCCAGCAGCCCGCCAAGCACGCCGAGATCGCGCTGCTCGACCGCTTCCTCGTCGGCCAGCAGCAAGGCACCCTGGTGGAGCGCCGCGCGCTGGGGGCGAAAGAACAACTCGGCGGCACGCAGGGTGAAGGCGTCCCGCTCCCCCGCCAGCGCCGCGCGCGTGACGAGATGGGTGAGCATCTGCAGGAAGAGCGGCGGGATGCCCTGCACTCCCTCGCGGAACAGGGCGCACCAGGCCGCCTCAAGTGTCGGCCAGGCCGCCACGCGGTCGCGGAAGGCCAGGAAGTGGCGCCAGTTCTCGCCTGCATCCGGGTCGGCGAGTGCCGCGAGCGCCGCGGGGGCCACGGCGCGGCGCGGGTCTTCGAGCAGCGCCGCGTGCAGGGCGCGCTCGGCGGCGCAGGCCTCCGCCGGCGGCACCAGTTCGGGGCGGGCAAGGAAGGCGCGCCAGAGGTCCGGCGTGGCGATCAGCCGCCCCGCCGAGTCGCGGTCGCATAGCTGGTAGCCCGAAGCGAACCAGAACTCCCCGCCGGGCAGCATGGCCACGCCGTTCATGTCCCACCATCCCGCGCGAGCGCGGCGAGGTCGGGCCTCGTCCCGTCGGGTTGCTCCGTGGCTCGCCTTTCCTCGCCCTCGACCATGACGATGCCGAACACCGGCAGGGCGCCGAAGTCGCTATGAGGCGCATCGGCGCGGCGGTGGAGGGTGCGGAAGCGTTCGCGGATCTCCCCACCATCCGCGCTGCGCCGCAGCGCCAGGATCGTGCCGGGCGGGTGGGTGCAGAGGCTCTCGGCGAAACCGATTTCGTCCTCCGCCGCGGCAGTGGCGGCGGCATCGTCCGGGGCGCCGCAGGCGGCGCGGAGATGGGCGGCCAGGGCGGCGACGGCCGCCGCGCGTTCCGCGGCACTCGCCGCGGCCACCTCGACGAGGGTGGACCAGCCGAAGCTGCCGAGGCCGAGGAAGCCGGCACGGAA
>JAEWCI010000511.1 GCA_023390705.1 Pseudomonadota bacterium | reverse complement strand
GCTTCCTGCACCGCCGCCGGGTCGGGGAAGGCTTCGGCTTCCGCCGCCGCCCCGGACAGCGTTTCGGGCAGCGGGGCGGGTGCCGCGTGCGGCGGTTCCTCCAGGCCGATCCAACTGCGCAGCGCAGCCTTCTCCGCCGGCTCCAGGGCCGTGCCACCCCGGTGCAGCATCTGCAGCAGCGCGGCATGGAAGGACCGGCGGAGCCGCGGCCCGGCATCCGCCTGCCAGCCGAAGCCGCCGCGTTCCAGGCATTCCAGAACCGCCTCGATGCCGGCTTCGGGCAAAGCGGAGGTGGCGGCCAGCGCCTCTCGCACCCGCTGCCGGGCTTCTGGGGCAAGACGCCGGCTTTCCTGCACGCTGCGTGGCGGGGCCAGGGGCAGCAGGGCGGCAATGCCGTCCAGCGCCAGGCCCAACGCCTTCGGCCCCAGGCCGAGCAAGCCGGGCAGACCGCCGGGCAGGGTGGCGATCAACCGCTGCAACCGTGTTGGCAGAGGCGCGGCAACGCCCGGCGCGGCAGGCGCTGCCGGGTAGGAAAGGGGGGGCGAGTCCAGCTCGGCCGGACGGCCAGCGGGTTCCCCGGCGGCATCCATGGCCAGGTCGGTTGCCCCTCCGCCGCTTTCACCTGCCGGAGGCGCATCCTCGCCCGGCTGTTCGCCATTCTGGGCGGAGGGCCGTTCATGCCGTGCCGGGTCGAATAGCCAGCCGCCACCAGGGCCGAGTTCCAGCGCCATGCCGGCCTGGCCTTCGATCAGCTTCAGCAGGTTGCCGGCCCCCCCATAGCGGCTGCTGGCCACCCAGGCGCCGCATTTCCGCCGGAGCCGTACTCCCAGCGCCGGCAGGTGCAGCGGCACCGGCGATGCCGCCAGGAGGGCGCGGATGGCACGCAGCAGCATCGCCCGTTGCGCCTCGGGCGTGGCCAGGGGCGTGGCTTCCCCGGCGGCGGGCGATGGCGGTGGCGCGGCCTCGGCTTCCTCGGCGCTGCCCCAGGCCAGGGCGGTATCGGCGAATTCGTCGAGTTCCAGGGCGACATCGGTGGCAGCGCGGAAGGCCTGGGCGGTGCCCTTGTGCGCCACCACCAGCACCTGCCGGTCATGCGCGCGGATGCGGTGCAGCAGCGGCGTGAAATCGGCATCCGAGGCGAGGATGAGGAATTCGTCGAAGCGCGTCGGGTGGGAGAGGGCGTCCACGATGTCCAGCACCATGGTGATGTCGGCGGCGTTCTTGCCGGCGGCGGTCAGGGCCGGGCAGTCCACCACCTGGAAACCGGCGCGGACGAAGCTGGTGCGGAAGCGGTTGTAATACACCCGCGACGAGCCAAGCTGCGCCGCCAGCCCGCCCTGCGGCGCCAGCGGGCAGGAGCCGCCGGCATTCATGTAGCAGCGGCGCAGCAGCAGGCGGCGGCCGGATTCCGCCGCCCCGCCATCCGCCCCGGCGGCGAACCAGGCCAGCCAGCGGCCCGGGTCGTTGGCGAATTCCCAGGCCGCCCATTCGTCAATCTCGGCCAGGGCACCGAAGACATTGTCGAAATCGAGGAAGAGCGCCGCGCGGCGGGGCGGCGGGGCTGCGGCCATGATGGCTCGGGACTCGCTGTGGTCACGGCATGGTGCGGTGGCCCCGGGGGCAGGGCAAGGGGCCAGGTCCGTGCCAGGGCGGCCCACAGGGCAGCCATGCCTTGACCATCCCGCCGCCGTTGCCTCATGGTCCGCCGCCTTGTCCGGCCCCGCTGGCGTGCCATTGCCGGCCGCGCCGCCCGGCCGGCCCCGACCCCCTGTGGAGCCGATGCCCATGCCCGCGATCACCCTGCCCGACGGTTCCGTGCGCCGCTTCGACGGGCCGGTGACGGGCACCGAGATCGCCGCGGCGATCGGCCCTGGCCTGGCCAAGGCGGCGCTTGCCATGCAGGTGGATGGCGCGATCCGCGACCTGGCCATGCCCATCGCCGGGGATGCCGCCGTCCGCTTAATCACCCGCAAGGACCCCGAGGCGCTGGAACTGATCCGCCACGACGCCGCGCATGTGATGGCGGAGGCGGTGCAGGCGCTCTACCCCGGTACCCAGGTGACGATCGGCCCGGCCATCGAGAACGGTTTCTACTACGACTTCGCCCGCAACGAGCCCTTCACGCCGGAGGACTTCGCCGCCATCGAGGCGAAGATGCGGGAGATCGTGGCGCGCAACTCGCCCTTCCTGCGCAGCGTGATGCCGCGCGAGGAGGCGATCGCCTTCTTCCAGGCCAAGGGCGAGAAATACAAGGCGCAGCTTATCCAGGACCTGCCGGAGACGGAGGAGATCAGCCTCTACAGCCAGGGCGAGTGGGTGGATCTCTGCCGCGGCCCGCACATGCGCAGCACGGGCGATGTCGGCACCGCCTTCAAGCTGATGAAGGTGGCCGGCGCCTATTGGCGGGGCGACCACCGCAACGCCATGCTGAGCCGCATCTACGGCACCGCCTGGCGCGACCAGAAGGAGCTCGACGCCTATCTCCACCAGCTGGAGGAGGCGGAGAAGCGCGACCATCGCCGGATCGGGCGGGAGATGGACCTCTTCCACCTGCAGGAGGAGGCGCTGGGCAGCATCTTCTGGCACCCG
>JAEWCI010000490.1 GCA_023390705.1 Pseudomonadota bacterium | reverse complement strand
TCGCTGAGATCGGAAGGGTAAGCCTGAGATTGCATCCCCCCGACATGGCAACCGCATGATCCCACGCCACATCAAACCAAGACGCACTAAAATTGCTCAACAGCCTCTAACATTACAGCTGTACTTTTTCTGACCTGATGCGTTGCTCCCCTTTGCCGAGGGTGGGCCTGTGGGTGGTAGATCGATCGAGACGACCCTGGAGCTTTGGGCGTCGTCGCTGCGGGACGTGAAGGCACGGATCCGTCCCTTGTTCACCCAGGACCGGGTGGCCGCATCGGCCGGTCAGTTCCTGGATGGGCTGCTCGGTCCGGAGCGGCGCAAGACGGGCTGGATGCGGGCCGAGGCAGCGGGCGACCCCGGGCCCTGGCGGCAGCAGGCCATCCTTGGCCGAGGCCGCTGGAAGGCGGACGCGCTGCGCGACGTCGTACGCGAGTATGCGCTGGAGACGCTGGCCGACCCGGACGCGGTACTGGTGATCGATGAGACCGGCTTCCTCAAGCAGGGCAAGGCGTCCTGCGGCGTCGGGCGGCAGTACACCGGCTCGGCAGGCAAGATCACCTATTGCCAGATCGGGGTGTTCGCGGCCTATGCGTCGCGGCACGGCCACGCCCTCATCGACCGCGCCCTCTATTTGCCCAAGGCCTGGACTGACGACCCGGCCCGCCTGGCGGCGGGCCATGTGCCGCAAGAGGTCGGCTTCGCCACCAAGCCGCGGCAGGCCGGGCGCATGGTCGAGCGCGCGATCGCGGCCGGGGTGCCGTTCGCCTGGGTGGCGGCGGACAGCGTCTACGGGGTCGGCGAGATCGAGATGGCCCTGCGCCGGGCGGGCAAGGGCTACGTGCTCGGGGTCAATGCCACGCAGCCCTTCAACTCCTGGATCGGCAAGCCGGTGGCCGCCGGGACCGCCGAGCAGATCGCGCAGGGTCTCGAGCCCGCTGCCTGGCGGCGCCTGTCCGCGGGCGAGGGCACCAAGGGACCGCGGCTCGCCGACTGGGCCTACCTCGAGCTAGCCGACCTGGAGGCGGGCGAGTACCGGGACGGCGCAATCGGCATCTGGACCCGTGGCCTGCTGATCCGGCGCAACCTCGCCGATGGCGAATGCGCCTAATTCACCACCTGGTGCCCGGCCGGGACCACGATCGGGACGCTGGTCGCCGTCGAGGGGCAGCGCTGGGCCATCGAGGACGCGTTCGAGACGACGAAGAACGAGCTCGGCCTCGACCATAACGAGACCAGAAGCTGGCACGGTTGGCACCGCCACGTCTCGCTGGTCATGCTGGCCTTCGCCATGCTGGCGGTGATCCGCCACAGGGCGAACGCGCCACCACCCCCAAAAACCCCGATCAACCTGACGCGGACGCGCCGAACCTCATCCGCTGGTCGGTCCAGGAAATCCGTCGCATCGCCACCCGCCTCACGCAGCGGCGCATCCAGCCCGCCCACGTCATCGCTTGGTCACTCTGGCGGCGGGCACACCAGGCCGCCGTCCGCGCTAGGGACGATCGGAATGACCGCCGTCAGCCTTCCCCTCGCTATCCTAGCACTCTTTGCCGGCGCCGCGTCGGTTCCGCTGCTCGCCCATCTGGGGCGTAGCGAGGCCGGCTGGTCGAGCGCGGCGGCCATGGCAGTCGCGGCGGTGCTGTTGGCACCGCTGGCGCCGAGAACCTTCGCCGGCGAGGTCACGGTCGTGCGCTGGCCCTGGCTGCCGGAATGGGGGCTCGACCTCTCCTTCCGCTTCGACGGGCTGGGGCTGCTCTTTGCTATCCTGATCCTTGGGATCGGCCAGCTCGTTATCCTCTACGCCATCTACTACATGCCGCAGAGGGACGGGCTCGGGCGCTTCTTCGGACTCCTGCTGGCCTTCGCCGGCGGCATGCTTGGCGTGGTTCTGTCCGAAAATCTGTTGCTCATGGTGATCTTCTGGGAGATCACCAGCCTCACCTCCTTCCTGCTGATTGCCTACAAATACGATACGGTGGAGGCGCGGATCGCAGCACGCATGGCCCTGGCCGTCACGGGCGGGGGGGGGCTGGCGCTGCTGGCCGGCGTTCTGCTGCTCGGCCGCATCGCCGGCAGTATGGAGCTCTCCGCCGTGCTGGCCGCGGGCGAGTCGATCCGGGCCGACCCGCTCTATCCCGCAGCGCTGGTGCTGATCCTGCTCGGCGCCTTCACCAAGTCGGCGCAGTTCCCCTTCCACTTCTGGCTGCCCAATGCCATGTCGGCGCCGACGCCGGTCAGCGCGTATTTGCACTCCGCCACCATGGTGAAGGCGGGCGTCTTCCTGCTCGGGCGCCTCTACCCGGCGCTGGCCGGGACGGATCTGTGGTTCGCCCTGGTCAGCGGGACGGGGGCGGTCACGCTTGCCTATGGCGCATATATCGCTCTGCTGAAGCACGACCTGAAGGGGCTGCTCGCCTACTCCACCATCAGCCATCTCGGGCTGATCACGCTGCTTTTTGGGCTGGTGTCGGAGCTGAGCACCGTCGCGGCGGTGTTCCACATCATCAACCACGCGATCTTCAAGGCATCGCTCTTCATGGCCGCCGGCATCATCGATCACGAGTGTGGCACGCGGGACATGCGCCGTATCAATGGCATGTTTCGCTACATGCCACATACCGCCGTGCTCGGCATGGTCGCCGCCGCCTCGATGGCGGGGGTGCCGCTGCTGAACGGCTTCCTCAGCAAGGAGATGTTCTTCGCTGAGTCGCTGGAGCAGCCCCCCATCGCGGGCTACGGCTATGTGCTGCCGGTCTTCGCCACCTTCGCAGGCGTGCTCTCCGTCGCGTATTCCATCCGCTTCATCCACGACGTCTTCTTCCATGGCGACCCGATTGACCTGCCGCGCACGCCGCACGAGCCACCGCGCTGGATGCGGGTGCCGGTGGAGATTCTGGCGGCGTTGTGCCTGGTAGTGGGGCTGCTGCCGCAGTTCTCGGTGCAGGCGCTGCTCTGGACGGCCTCCGCGGCCACACTGGGCGAACCGCCGCCGCCCTACAAGCTCGTGATCTGGCATGGCTTCAACCTGCCCCTCGTGATGAGCGTGGTGGCGCTGGCCGGCGGGGCGCTCTGGTACTACTTTCGCGGCTTCCTCTTCGATCTGCACGAGCGTCTGGCCCCGCTGGTCGGAGGGCCAGCAGCCTTCGAACGGGCCTACCGGGCCGCCACTGCCGCGGCGCAGCTGGTCCTGGCCATCATGGATACCGGGGCGCTGCGCCGGTACATGAGCCTGCTGCTTCTGGTCACGCTCGGCCTTGGCTTCTATGCAGTGTCCGGCACCGGGTTGCCTCCTGCGGCGGACGCGGCGGGCATGTCGGCCGACCCGATCGCCTACGGTGCCCTGCTGGCCTTGCTGATCGGAGCTTTCGGCTGCGCGCGGCTGCACCGCCGGCGCCCCTTGGCCATCGTCTTTGCCAGCATCGTCGGGCTGATGGTCTCGCTAACATTCATCCGCTTCTCGGCGCCCGACCTGGCCTTGACCCAGCTCTCGGTCGAGGTGGTGACGATCATGCTGCTGCTGCTCGCGCTGCGCTTCCTCCCTGTCGAGGGGCCAGCGGGTGACGCGCCGCGCGGGCGGCTGCTGCGCGATGCCGTGATCGCAGGCTTCGGGGGGCTCGGGGCCGCCACGCTCGCCTATGCAATGCTGACCCGACCCTTCGAGACGATCTCGGGCTACTTCATCCAGCAGGCGGTGCCGGGCGGCGGCGGCACCAATGTGGTGAATGTGATCCTGGTGGATTTCCGCGGCTTCGATACGCTGGGGGAGATCTCGGTGCTCGCGCTGGCCGCGCTCGGCGCGCATGCGCTGCTGCAGGGGCTGCGGCTCCAACCCTATGCGGTGCGCGCCGCCACCGAAGCGGACCGTCACCCGATCATGCTGGCCATGCTGATGCGGCCGCTGCTGCCGCTGTCGCTTACCGCCGCCTTCTACATCCTGCTGCGCGGGCACAACCTGCCTGGTGGCGGCTTCATCGCGGGGTTGATAACCGGGGTCGTGTTCATGCTGCAGTACCTGGCGGTGGGGATCGACGTCACCTCCGCCCGGCTGCGGGTGGACCATATCCGGCTCTTCGCCCTCGGCCTTGCGCTGGCGGCCGGGACGGGGCTCGCCAGCATGGCCTTCGGGGAGCCCTTCCTCACCAGCACGCATGGCTATGTGCCTGTCCCGCTCGTGGGCAAGACGCATCTCGCCTCGGCGCTCGTCTTCGATCTCGGGGTCTATGTGGTGGTGGTGGCGACGGTGCTGCTGGTACTCACCGAACTCGGACGGTTGAGCCAGAGGGAGTTGCGCCCGGCCTGCGGGAGCGGTGTCTGATGGAGCTGCTCGTCTCGATCGGCATCGGCACCTTGGTGGCGGCGGGGATCTGGCTGCTGCTGCGCGAACGCAGCTTCTCCATGGTGCTCGGCCTCACGCTCCTCTCCTACGCCGCGAATCTCATGATCTTCGCCTCAGGCCGGCTGATGACCGACGCCGCGCCGCTGGCCCTTGGCGAGGCGCAGCGCCTCGCCGACCCGCTGCCGCAGGCTTTGGTGCTGACCGCGATCGTCATCAGCTTCGGCACCACCGCCTTCCTCGTGGCGCTGGCCCTGCGGGCGACGGCGGAGACGGGCGGCGACCACGTGGACGGGGGGGAGGGGCCGCGATGATCCACCTTCCCGTATTGCCGGTGCTGGTTCCGATGGTGGCGGCCATCCTCTCGCTTGCCGCGCACCGTGCCGGCGCGGCGGTACTGCGCGGAATCGGCCTCATTTCGGTCGCGCTGCTTGCGGTGGTTTCGGTCCTGCTGCTGGGCGCCGTGGCCGATGGCACGGTCGCGGTGGTCGCGCTCGGCGACTGGCCGCCGCCCTTCGGCATCGTCCTCGTGGCGGACCGACTCTCCGTCACGATGGTGGCGGTGACGACAGCGGTAGCCCTCCCGGCGCTGCTCGCCGCGACCGACGGGACGGACCTTGCCGGGCGGCACTTCCACCCCTTCTTCCAGATGCAACTCGCCGGGCTGAACGGCGCCTTCCTCACCGGTGACCTGTTCAACCTCTTCGTCTTCTTCGAGGTGCTCCTGATCGCTTCCTACACCCTGCTGGCACATGGCGGAGGCGCGGCGCGGGCGCGGGCCGGGTTGCACTACGTGGCGCTGAACCTTGCCGCCTCCCTCATCTTCCTGATCGGACTTGCGCTCCTCTACGGGACCCTCGGCACCTTGAACCTGGCCGATGTGGCGGGCCGGCTGGCCGAGGTGCCTGAGGCGGAGGCGGCTGCGGTTCGGGCAGGGCTGGGGCTGATAGCGGCAGTCTTCGCCTTCAAGGCGGCGCTGCTGCCGCTCGGCTTCTGGCTGCCCCACGCCTATTCGGCGGCCGCGGCACCGGCGGCCGCGCTGTTCGCCGTGCTGACCAAGGTCGGGATCTACGCGCTGCTCCGGCTCTCGACCATAGCGCTCGAAGGCGCGTCGGCGGCGGAGGGGCTGATCGGACCCTGGCTGATGCCGGCGGCCCTCGGCACCGTGGTGGTGGCGACGCTCGGCGTGCTCGCGGCGCAGAGTCTCGGCGTCATGGCCGCGCATCTGCTGCTGCTTTCGACCGGCATGCTGGCGGCCGGGGTGGCGGTGGGCGGCGCGCCGATGCTCGCGGCCGTGCTCTACTACCTGCCGCACACCACCCTGGTCAGCGCGGGTCTCTTCCTGCTGGTCGGGCATCTTGCAGTGACGCGCGGCGAGGCGGGCGACCGCATCCGCAGCGGCCCGCGCATCCCGGGCGCGGCGTGGGTCGGCGGCGCCTATCTGACGCTGGCCATCGCGGTCACCGGCCTGCCACCGCTCTCGGGATTTCTCGGCAAGGTCATGCTGCTCTCGGCGGCGCCTGCGACGCCGGCGGGCTATGCCATGTGGGCAACGTTCATCCTCTCCGGCTTCGTGGGAGCATTGGCGCTTGCGCGCGCGGCAAGCACGCTGTTCTGGGAGCGGAGCGAGCCGCCCGGCGCGACAGGCGAAGCAGCGCCCCCGCGCCTCGGGCTTGCCCTGGTGCTGGCGCTCTGCTTCGTCCCATTGCTGGTACTGGGCGCGGCACCGCTCTCCGCCTATGCGCGGGCGACGGCCGAGCAGGTGACGGCACGGCGCCCCTACATCGAGGCGGTGCTGCCTCCCGGCGCACTGCCGGTAGTGCGGGAGCGCCGGCCGTGATGCAACGCCTGCTGCCGCAGCCGGTGATGAGCCTGCTTATCTTCGGCCTCTGGCTGATCCTCGCCGAGGCGCCGGGCGTCGGGCAAGTCCTGATTGCCCTGTCGCTCGCCATGGGCCTGCCGCTCGCAACGCGAAGCTTCTGGCCCGACCCGCCGCGTCTCCGGGCAGTCAGGGCCGGGCTCCGGCTGCTCGCCTTGGTGCTGGCCGACATCGTGACCGCGAACATCGAAGTCGCGCGCCAGGTAGTCGGGCCGATCGGGCGGCTGCGCCCCCAATTCCTCGAGGTGCCGCTCGGAATCGAGGATCCCTTCGTCGCCACTATCCTCGGCAGCATCATCTCGCTGACGCCCGGCACGGTTTCGGTCGAGGTCGATCGCGAGCGTGACCTGCTGCTGGTCCACGCCCTGCATGTCGAGGACGCGGAGGCGGCGGTCGCCCGCATCAAGGCCCGCTACGAGGCGCCGCTCAAGGAGGTGTTCGGATGCTGACGCTCATCGTTCCGCTGGTGATGGGGATGGTCGCGCTCGCCATGGCGCTCAACCTCTGGCGTCTGGTGCGGGGGCCGAGCCGGCCCGACCGGATCCTCGCCCTCGACACGCTCAACATCAACGCGATCGCGGTGGTGATGCTGCTCGACATCGGCTTCGGGACCGCCGTGTACTTCGAGGCCGCGCTGATCATCGCAATGATGGGCTTCGTCGGCACGGTGGCGCTGTGCAAGTTCATCCTCTCGGGCGACATCATCGAGTAGCGCCATGATCGGTGAGATCGTCGTCAGCCTTCTGCTCCTCGTCGGTGGCACCTTCACCCTGCTCGGCTCGGTCGGCCTCGCGCGCCTGCCGGACTTCCTCATGCGGCTGCACGGTCCGACCAAGGCCACGACGCTCGGCGTCGGCGCGGTTGTCCTCGCCTCGCTCGCCCATGTCGGTGCTGATGAGCGGGGCGTGAGCCTGCGCGAGCTTGCAATCACGCTATTCCTGTTCATCACGGCGCCGGTCACGGCGCATCTGCTCTCGAAGGCCGCGCTGGCTGAGGCGCGCCGGCGGAAGGTGGCAGGGGGCGACTGAAGCCGCCTCGCGACCCCAGAGTGCCCTGCCTGCCTTGCGCCTTCCTGGAGCCGCTCCGGGCGAAGCGGTTTCGCTCCTGTGCGCACCCGCGCGGATCACCGGGTATGGAGACGCGCAGCAGTGCCGATCGGGGAGGAAGTCATCGCGGAGCTTGGCGTCAGGTGAAGGGGGCGCTTCGCTGGTAGCGCACGCTGAAGAGGTAGGCGATCTCCAGCACGACGATGGCGTGCACCACCGCGGTGCGCGCCGCCTCCAGCGGCAGGCTCCGCCACCGCGTCCAAGGCAACCGCCTGGCGCTTGTACTCCTCCGTGAACGACCGCTTCGGCGGCTTCGTCCTCCGCTGATCCATCCGACACCTCCAGCTCCAAACCATGCCATGGGTGTCCACAGGAGCAAGGGAGGATCACTTGCGTTCGTGTCTCCGGTTTCGGGCATCTCGCCTTTCTGCTGCCCGCCGACCGCGGGCTCTCGGTGAGTCCTCCCGCAGAGGGCTGTGCCTCCGGCGTCACTCCATGAACGCGGCCGCGGCGAGGACCAGCGCCCCGCCGAGCGCCGCATAAAGGGCGCAGGCCGGGAGGGTGCGGCGCATGACCTCGCCCGCCTCCCGCCCTGGGAGGCCGACCGTCGCCGCCCCAGCGACGATGTTGTGCGGGCAGACGATGTTTCCCACCGCCGCCCCGAAGCCCTGCGCCGCGACCAGCAGCAGCGCCGGCAGGCCGAGCGCCTCGGCGGTGACCCGCTGGAAGTCGGTCAGCAGGATGTTGGAGGCGGTGGCCGAGCCGGTCACGAAGGTGCCGAGCACGCCGACCGCGGGCGCCAGCAAGGGCCAGGCGGGGCCGAGCGCATCGGCTGCGGCCTCGGCCAGTGCCCCGACCATGCCGGCCTGCACCATCAGCCGGGCGAGGGCGAGCATCGCCACCAGCGCCAGCAGCACTTGCGGCAGGCGCGCCACGGCATGAGCCGCCGCCTTGCGGAAGGTGCGCACCGGCGTCCGGCGGGCGAGCCCGCCCAGGAGC
>JAEWCI010000367.1 GCA_023390705.1 Pseudomonadota bacterium | reverse complement strand
CGGCACAGCAGGGCGACGCCACGTCCTACGACCTCCTGCTGCGGCAGGCGCTGCCCATGCTGCGCGCCATCGCGCGGCGCCGGTTGCGCCATACCGCCGCGGCCGAGGATGCGGTGCAGGATACCCTGCTGACCCTGCACCGGCTGCGGCACACCTATGACCCCCGTCGGCCGGCGGCAGCATGGATTGCCATGCTGTGCGAACGCCGCTGCATCGATGCGCTCCGCCGCCAGGGCCGCCAGGCTGCGCAGGAGGCCAACGCCATGCCACCTGCGGCCGCTGCCGCTGCCGAGGAGGAGGCCGCGCTGCGGCACCTGGTCCTGGCGGAGCTGCGGGCCGCCATGGCAACCCTGTCGCCACGGCAGCGCCTGGCGCTGCACCTGACCAAGCTGCAGGAGCTCTCCCTTGCGGAAGCCAGCGCGCGCAGCGGGGTTTCCGTGGGCGCGCTGAAGCTCGCCACGCATCGCGCGGTGCGGCGCCTGCGCCAGCACCTCTGCGCCAGTCACGCCGCGACGGCGTGACGCCGCGATGCTGCGGCCGCATCGCCTCGATAAGGAGCTGGCATTTCCGCCAGGCGCGGGGATCGCCGATCCTGACAGCACTGCAGAAGGCACTCCTTTCTGCAGACAACCGAGCAAGCGGAGACACACCATGAGCCTGAGGATCCTGCCCCATCTTGGTTGCGCCCTGCTGCTGGCCGCGGCGCTTTCAGCCTGCACCGGCAGTGGCCCTGTGTCGGGCACGGCCGCCGGCCCTGCCTTCGCGGGGAACAGCGGGCCGCCCGGGGAGTATGGCGTCCGCACCCCGAGCCGCGATGGCGGCGGCTGAACCTCCACTCTCCTCCAGTTTCACGCATGGCGGCATCCGAGAGCGCGGATGCCGCCATTTCCTGTTGCGCCGGATACCCTACGCCACGGCGGCGATACGCGGGGCCCGCTCATTCGCTACCCCACGCCGCGCTGCTTCGGCAGCCACGGCCTCGGCCAATTGCGGGTGGCGTGCCGCCAGGCGCAGGTAATCCACCACATCCAGCACCAGCAGCGTGCTCGGCTGCAAGGTGGTGACGGTGGCGTTGCGTGTGCCGGCGTTCAGGATGGCCATTTCGCCGAATAAGGCACCCTGCCGCAGACGCACCGGCCCTTCCGGCAATTTCACCTCCACCGCCCCGGTGGCGATGAAATACATGCTCTCTCCCGGCCGGCCGCGGCGGAAGATCACCCGATCCGCCGGCAGATCCCAGCGTCGCAGCGCCCGTGCCAGTTCGGCCACCACCTGCGGCGGCAGCAGGCAGAGGAAGGGCACGCGCGCAATCAGGTCGCGCGCCTGGAGGAAGCCATGGCGTTCGCCTTCCCTGGCGAAGCCGGTGGCGAGGATGCCGGTGAGCAGGCCGAACAGACCCAGGCTGAACAACAGCACCACCGTGCCGATCACGCGCCCCGCCGCGGTCTGCGGCGCGGCACCTTCGGGGAAGCTGTCCGTGATCATGCTGGCCAACACCCACCAAAGCGCTGCCGGCAGGCTGCCGGCGGCTTCCGGCTGGATCATGGCTTCAGCCAGGCGCAACCCCACGGCACAGCCGACAAGCATCAGCAGGAACAGGACCAGAAGGCTGCGCAGGGCCTCGGCTTCCGCGATGAATACCCGCGCCAGATGCACAAGGCCAGGCGAAGCCGGCACAAGTCGCAGCAGCCAGACGAAAGCCGCCAACGGCCAGGCATGGTCCGCCGGCACTCCCAATGCAAACAGCAGCGGCGCGGCCAGCACGGAGGCCAGCAGGAAGCCGCCACTTGCTCCCAGCCTGGGCTTGCCTCCGGTTGCAAGCAGGTGCCACAGGCATTCCAGTGCGAGCAGGGCGTTGAAGCCCCACAGCAACGGCCCAAGCCGCGCGCGCTGCTCCGGCACCGTCACGCAGACCGCCGCCACCACCGCGCCGGCCAGCAAGGCCAGGCGGGCAGCAGGCAATCCGCGGCGCCAGCGCGCAAGGCGCGGCCCCGTTCCGGGGTGGAAGTACATGGAGATTCCTCCTGGCCGTCAGATCACGACGAGGTCGACTGGCGCTGCCACGCCGTCTACTTGGCGCGCGTCGCGCCGCTCCGGCGGGTGGCGGGGGGCATAGCCCTGGGAAACCGCCAGTCGCAGCGCTTCGGCATGGGTAAGCGCCTGGCTCCGCTCCTGCTTGTTGTGCTTTTCCAGCTTGGCGGCGAGATTCACCGGATCGCCGATGACCGTGTATTCCAGCCGGTCATCGGCGCCGACCGTGCCGAACAGCACCTCGCCACAAGCCACCGCCATGCCAATGTCGATGGGCGGCATCGCGGCATCCGGTGGGATCCAGCTCCGCAAGGCTGCCTGGATGGATTCCACCGTACGCATGGCATCGGCGGCATGGGCGGCGCTGGGCCGCACCGCGCCGAAGCTCGCCAGCACGCCATCGCCCAGATACTTGTCGATGCTGCCGCCATGCGCCCGCACCGCCCGCACCACCAATTCCTGATAGGCCGAGAGCAGGCGCAGCAGCACCGGCGGCGGCAGGGTCCGCGCGAGGCCGGTGAACCCGCGCAGATCCGTCATCAGGATGCTGGCATCGCGCCGTTCCGCCCTGCCGGCGGTGATCTCCTCCTCCGCGCCACGGATGTGGCGGGCGATCTCCGGCACGAAGAAGCGGGACAGTTCCGCCGCCGCCAGTTGTTCCCGCGCCGCGTCCACCAGCATGGCCCGGGCCCGCGCCACCACCAGCGCAAGCAGCAAGGTCACCATCGAAATGGAGATGATCTTGTCGAATTCCGCCCCCAGCAGGATGGAAGGCGAGGTGACATAGGCCAGGAAGCTGCGCGTGATGCCGGCAGATTCCCCGGTCAGGGCCATGGCGACGATCACGCCCCAACCGGCAATGGCGACGGCACCGGACAGCAGCACATAGCGCGCTTCGAAGCGCAACCCGCGCAGCACGATCAGGATGAACAGGTACATCATCGTGGGCGCCTTCAGCACCACGGCAAGCGGCGCCATGTACTGGAGGTGGAAGCTCCAGATCGTCACCAGGAGCACGCTGATGTCGATGACGACGGAGGCAGTGAGCAGCGCCGGCGTCAGCCGCCGCTGCCAGGCCAGCACCAGGCGCAGCCCGGTGAACAGGGCATAGAGGCCGAGCGCGACCGGCACGGGTTCGATCGCCATCGGTGGCGGGTTCGCGGCACGCGAGATCGCATAGAGTATGGCGAAGGTGATGATCGCGACCACCTGTGCAAGGCCGATGAGGATTTCCGCCGATTCCTGCTGCCGCGCCACCACGGCCTGGACGCGTCGCGGCAGCGCCGCACCGCTGCCGGCAAGCCCCAGCACCCGCAGCAGCCATGCCCAGGCCTCTGCCGGATGCAGCCCTTCCGTTGCCGCTGCGGGCTCAGAGATACTGCGCATGGATGTCGATGCTCGACCGCTTGCCGAGCGCCTGCCATGTGGAATTCAGCCATGCTTCCGCATGGCGCCGGCCCGTGTCGCGGAGATGCCTGAGGAATCCTGCATCCGCATCCAGCTTGGATTGCACGCCCAGGCCGCACATCACCTCATCAGCGGCAATGGCATGGATGAACATGCGCTTCAGGCCAGCCGCGTCCACATGCCCGTCGTCGATCAGGGACGTGACGAAATGAATCGCACGCATCTCCCTCATCAATGAGGAATTGAAGCTGATCTCGTTCACGCGGTTGAGGATATCCCGTGCCGTCCGTGGCACTTCAGGCCGCACCATGGGGTTGATGTGCACCACCACGACGTCACGGCTTTCGCAGCCATAGATCAGCGGGAAGATGGCCGGGTTGCCCATGTAGCCACCATCCCAGTACGCCTCGCCGTCGATCTCCACGGCGTGGAACAGGAAGGGAAGGCAGGCGGAAGCCAGCACCGCATCGGCGCACAGTTCCTGCTGCCCGAACACCTTCACCCGCCCGGTGCGGACATTGGTGGCCGAAAGGAACAGCTTCACCGGCTGGCCATTCCGACGCAGGACGCTGAAATCCACGCTGGCCTCAAGCACCTGGCGCAGCGGGTTCAGGTTCAGCGGGTTGAATTCGTAAGGGCTGAACAGCCTGGTCATGAGGTCGAAAGCAACGAAGCCGGGCGAGAAGTTCAGCCCCCAATTGGCCTGGATGCGGTCCATCCAGCTTGGCTGCAGTCGCGCTATGGCGGCGGCCCTGCTGACGCCCATCCAGAAGCGTTCCAGCACCTGCCGCGCTTCCTCCCGACCACCGGTCGCCAGGCCATAGCAGCAGCAGGCCGCGTTCATGGCACCTGCGGAAGTGGCGCTGATGCCCTCGATCTCCAACCGCTCCTCCTGCAGCAGCCGGTCCAGCACGCCCCAGGTGAAGGCACCATGGGCGCCGCCACCCTGGAGGGCGAGGTTGATGCGCTTCACCTCCACCGCGACGCAAGGCGCAGCCGCGGCGGAAGCAGCGGGGCCAAGCCCCATGCCCACGCCATCCATCAGTGCGCTGTCCAGCCGCCATCCACCGGCAGCGCCGCCCCGGTGATGGAAGCCGCCCCAGCACCGCACAGGAAGGCGACGGTCGCGGCAATCTCCGTTACCGTGACGAAGCGCCGTGTCGGCTGTTCCGCCAGGAACACCCTGCGCACCACCTCGTCTTCGGAAAGCCCATGCACTCCGGCCTGGCTGGCCACCTGTGCCGCCACCAGCGGTGTCCAGACATAGCCGGGACAGACGGCGTTGCAGGTGATTCCGGACTCCGCCGCCTCCAGCGCCACTACCTTGGTTAGACCGACGACGCCATGCTTGGCGGCGACATAGGCGCCCTTGAAGGGCGAGGCGATCAGCCCGTGGGCCGAAGCGACATTGACGATGCGTCCCCAGCGCCGCAGCCGCATGCCGGGCAGCACGGCGCGAACGGCGTGGAAGGCAGCGGAGAGATTGACCGCCAGGATCGCGTCCCATTTCTCCGCCGGGAACTCCTCGATCGGCGCGACATGCTGGATGCCGGCGTTGTTGACCAGGATGTCAACCGGCCCGAAGGCGCGGCGCGTCCGTTCCACCATGTCGGCAATGTCGGCCGCCATCGCCATGTTGGCGCCGTCGTACCGTACCGGCACGGCGTGGGCCTCGCCCAGGCGGCGGCACTGCGCCGCTATCTCGGTCTCTTCGCCAAAGCCGTTCAATACGATGGCGGCACCGCGTGCCGCCAATTCCTCGGCGATGCCCAGGCCGATGCCGCTGGTCGAGCCGGTGACGACGGCCACGCGGCCGTCCAGTTCGCGCGGCCGGTCCTGGCTTTCCGTCAGTCCTGCCGGCATCATGATGTTCGTCATGCGGATGCCCTTCACTACGTCGGGTGGCGAGGGGCGACAGGCTGGCCGCCCCCGGCAGCCGGGGCCAATGCCGGGTGATCAGTGTTTTTATGAAGGCCGGCTATCGAAGGCGCGGTAACCACCAGGGGCTTCAATGCGAAAGCGGCAGCGACCCTGGAGGGGTGAGCCATGGAAATCCATGAAATCCGCTATTTCCTCGCGGTCTGCCAGACACTGAATTTCACCAGGGCGGCCGAGTTGTGCAATGTCAGCCAGCCCGCCCTGACGCGCGCCATTCAGAAGATCGAAGGTGAGCTAGGCGGTCTGCTGTTCTCCCGCGAGCGGGGCAACACGCATCTGACCGAGCTGGGCCGGCTGATGCAGCCGCATCTTGAGGAGGTGATAGCCCGCACCCGCGCCGCCAAGGAATCCGCCACCCGCTTCCTGCGGCTGGAAAGCGCCAACCTGCGCCTCGGCGTCATGTGCACGGTGGGCCCCTTGCGCTTCGTCGGCTTCCTCAACCGTTTCCGTGCCGACCACCCGGGCATCGAAGTGATGCTGAGCGAGGGGGTGCCAGACAAGCTCGCGGATTCGCTGCTGCAGGGTGAGATGGACGTCGCCATCATGGCGCGGGCGCAGGGCTTCGATGAAAGGCTGAAGGCGGAACTGCTTTACGAGGAGCGCTTCGTCGTCGCCTGTTCCGTGGGGCACCCCTTCGCGCGGCGCAACGCGATCCGCATGAAGGAAATGGACGGGCAGATATATCTTTCCCGCATCAACTGCGAATTCGCCGATCATCTGCGCGAGCAATGCGAAGCCTGCGGCGCGAAGGTGGTGCGTTCCTACCGCAGCGAGCGGGAGGATTGGATCCAGACCATGGTCGCCGCCGGCATGGGTATCTGTTTCATCCCGGAGTTCTCCGCCACCCATCCAGGCCTGGTGCTGCGTCCGGTGCTGGAACCCGAAGTGACCCGGCAGGTCTGCCTGGTGACGGTGGCTGGACGGCGGTGGTCCTCTCCGGTGGCCAGCTTCGTGCAGGCGCTGCGCCGCTACCGCTGGCCGGAAATGCAGGAGGAAACGCACACAACGATGCCGCTGGCGGGCTGAGCTTGCCATACGAGTCCGGCATCGCCTGGATGCCATGATGGTATTTCAGCTCCTGCGGCCGATCGGAAATCTTCCCCTTGCTGCGCGCCCCTTCCGGCCGCAGGCAAGGAGAGGAGAAAGCCGAGATGAACAAGCAGGACGCCGAAATGCAGCGCCGTCGCATGATCCTCACCGCACTTGGCGCGGGCGCCACGCTGGTGGGTGTTGCTGCCACGGCCCGGGCGGGTGAATGCCCCGCTGACCGGGCCGTGGAGAACACCAGCCTGCAGGGGCCAAGCGAGGGCAAGGATGTTGCCGATGCCGTACTCACCTCGCTCGACCTGGGCCAGGAGAAGGTGGCATTGCGCGGCTACCAGCTTCGGCTCCGGCGCCTTGTGGTGCAGCCCGGAGGCGTGGTGCCGGTACATAGCCACGCGAACCGACCGGCGCTGATCTACATTGCGGAAGGTGAAATGACGGAATTCAAGAATCTCTGCGCGGCGCCCATCCTTCATAGGGCTGGCGAGGCGACGCCGGAAGATCATCGCGTGGTGCATTGGTGGCGCAATACCGGCCGCGTGCCGGCCGTGATCCTTTCCGCCGATCTGTTCGGCGCCGGCGAGGATGCGCACAAGATGTGACGGCCTGCGGTGCGGGTGCCGCCCCCCCGG